>NZ_BAAGXS010000024.1:0-153859 GCF_054779715.1 Actinophytocola sediminis
TCCCGCCTCCCGCCTCCCGCCTCCCGCCTCCCGCCTCGTCGGCGCCGGCGCCGACGCCGACGCCGACGCCGACGACTGCATGGTCTCGTCCGGTCGCGGCCCGTACCGACTCACGTCGAGGAGTAGCATGCCGAAGCCGTCACCAGCCCTGACCCGGCCGCAGCTCGCTCAACTTACGCGAGCCGCGCTCGACAACTCCGGCGCGTTGCTGGACGACGCCCGATTGCTCTTCACGTTCAAGCTCTGGCCACGGGCGCACGTGCTGGCGATTCTGGCGGAGGAGGAATTCGGCAAGTTCTACCTCTGCATCATGGCAGGGCTCCAACTGGAGTCAGCAGACGCTGCAACCTGGACGAAGTTCTGGAGCAAGTTCAGCGATCACCAGCCGAAGTTCGCCGCGTGGTAGCCCAGCACGTCGATGAACAGGGCGAATTCAGTCAGTGGAAGCATCTGAGGCGAGGAGTTCGGTGAGGATCTCGCTGGGTTTCTTCCAGTGGTGGGTCTTACGGGGTCGGTCGTTGATCTCGGCGGCGACGGCGGCGAGGTAGTCGACCTGTGTGGGCCGGTGACCTCAACCCAGGGTTCGACCTGCCCTACTTCGTAGAAGCGCTCGACGCGCTCCCTCGTCAGTCTGCTACCTGTGCCGCGCGTCCTCAATTCGCGCGGCGGCACGCGACAGGTCGCGTGCCGCCGTCATGATCATGTCTGCGCTACCCGGCAGGTCGCGTAGTTTGTTAGCAGCACGGTCGAGAACTGAAGCGGTGTCTGGTAGCCCGCGAAGATCTCGTCCAGCGGAGGAGAGCAGGGACGCGCTGTCCATCAGCCCGCGAAGGTTGCGGGCGGCGGAGTTGAGCATGTGGACGAGGTCCGGATCAAGGAGTTGTCGATGACGCCGAACTTGTTCCAGTTCGTCGCTCAGTTCGCGGAGAAGTGCTGCGGCTTCACGGTCGCTGCTTTCCAGGCGGTTCAGCACGGTGGTGAAGGCCTGGTCACGATCCTTTTGGGCCTGTGAGATCAGTTTAACCAGCCGGTCTTCGGTCACGTTGCGGAGTCCCTGCAACTTGTCATACTGCCCGGACTCGCGAGTGGTCTTCCATTTCGTCAGAAGGTCGATTGGGTAAATATTCTCCGCGCCTGGCTCATCGATGGTGTCGTGGTGCGGTTTGCAGAGGAACAAGAGGTTGTCGAAGCTGTCAACGCTTTCCTTCGTGATGCCCGGCATGAACCGCTCGTGGGAGCTTTCGTCCGTACGAATGTGCGCGATCTGCAGCGCCAATTTGTGTCGACCGTTGACCTTAGTGAACAGTGGTTCGGTACACACCGGCTGCCAGTAGCAGTGGCCCCTGCTGAGCAAGCTCAACGCGGCACGATCACCTCGGCTGTAGTTGCGCGGTGGCATGAATCCTCCAAGGAGCTACCAACGGAACACTCTGTGTGTACCGGAGGGGTCCGACAGTTTCCGGCCTTCTGGGCTACGGGTGGCGCCTGTCGCTGGTCCGGCGACGTACGCCGCGATGGCCGAGGCGCCGGGTCAGCGCCACCAGCCGAAGCCGAGGAACCGGACTGCTTGTCATACGATGTGGACACGTACACCACAATCTCCGATCCCACCCTCGACCAGGAACCTCGCGCTCACACGAGATGTCTCACATCAGTCTGGCAAGAGGGATGACCCCCTTACGGGGTTGGTACCACGGCGTATCCGGTGTTCCAGCCTCCGGCGATGGCGTTGGCCGTCGGCAGGCCGAGGACGCGTACCGGCTCCGTTGCGTGATCGGACGTCTCGTTGTTGCCCAGGGCGTCGCTGCGGTTTCCCCATGCCCATACGGTGCCGTCGGCACGAAGTGCGTATCCGCCGTAGGTGAAGTTCCCGATCTGGGTGATGTCCGTGAGGCCGGACACCTGTACCGGTACTCGGGACTCGCAGGTGGTTGTGGTCGGGTCGCACTCGACGCCGTTTCCGAGCTGGCCGTTGTGGCTCCGGCCCCATGCCCAGACGCTGCCGTCCTCGTGTAGCGCGTAGGTGTTGTTCATGCTGGCGGTGAGGGCATGTACGCCGACAAGGCCCGAGACCTGTACCGGGACTCGGGACATGCATGCGCTTGTGTCACACGGTTGGCCGTTGCCGAGTTGGCCTGAGTCGTTGGTCCCCCATGCCCAGACGGTGCCGTCGGTCCGCACCGCGTAGGCGCCGTTGCCGCCGCTCGCGATCGCGGTGACCTCGGTCAGTGGTACCTGGACCGGTACCGTCGTCTGTTCGACGTCGGTGCCGTCGCCGAGTTGTCCGGCGCCGTTGTAGCCCCAGGCCATTACGGTGCCGTTCTGGCGTAGTGCGTAGCCGTTGCCCCAACTGTTGGCGATCGCGATCACGTCGGTCAACCCGGTCACCTGTACCGGCACAGCGGCGTCGCGGGTCTGTCCGTTACCGAGCCTGCCCTGGCCTCCGGAGCCCCATGCCCAGACCGTGCCGTCGGACCGGAGTGCGTAGGCGCCCCAGCTGTCGCCGGCGATCGCTGTCACGTTGGTCAGGCCCAGTACTGGGACCGGAACCACCGAGCCGCCGCCGTAGCTGCCTTGGTAGGTCGTCCAGCCGTTGCCTAACCTTCCGGATCCGTTGTTGCCCCATGTCCAGACCGTCCCGTCGGTGCGCAGCGCATACCCGTTCGTATCCCCGCCACCGACGACCGCTCGTATGCCGGACAATGCCGCCACTGGTGTCGGCGTTGGTGCCCCGAACCCGAGCTCGGCCGTGCCGAGTGTGCGATCCATATTGATGTCGCCCCAGGCGTGGACGCAGTCGGCCGTACAGGGCGCGTCGGTCACCGCGAACACTCCGGTCAGGTCACCGAGGAGGTGCACGTTCCCTCTGTGGTTGTAAAGCTTCATGGCGGGTAGCTGTGCGAGCGCGACAACCGCGGCGTTGGGTGTGATCTGGCCGGGAGCGATGTTCAGGGTCGAAGCGTTCGGTTTGTACCGGAAGGGTCCCCAGGCGGTCACGTACGTCGAGGCGGTCGCGTTCAGGCCAGTGAGATTGAGGACCAGACCGGTCGTGGTCACCGGGATACCACTGCCGAGGTCCACCTCGATCTCCGCCCCCGGGCCGACCGGTCGAGTGGTGCCTCCGGTGCCGTTCCTGGTGTCCAGCACTCGTGTCGGGGGCAGCGGCAGGAAGGAGGCACCGTAGTCGGGGGTGTAGAAACCGGTGAGGTCCGCGGTGACGTGGACGCTGCCCGTGTGGTTGTACAGGCTGACCTTTCGGTTGAGTCCGAGTGCGATGGTGACGAGGTTGGGTCGGGTCTCGCCGCTGGTCACGTTCACGTTCGACGCGTTCGGCCGGGGTGCGCCGGTCGGCCAGGCGGTCACGAACGTGGCCGCGGTGACGTCGGTGACGGTGAGGTTGAATGTCACCGCGGTCGCGGAGGCGGGTATCCGGTCAGCGAAGTCGACGTCCACGGTTCCGCCAGCGCCGACCGGGACACCGTCCCAGCGGGTGTCAGTGAGCCGGCTGGCTGGCAGTGCGGTGAACTTCGCGCCGACGCCGGTGTGGTAGTAGCCGGCGAGATCGGCGAGCAGATGGGTGTTACCGGCGTTGTTGTACAGGCTCACCGTCTGGTTCGTGCCGAGCGCGACGGTCACCTGGTTGGCCCTGATCTCACCGGTGACCAGGTTGAGGCTGGAGGTGTCCGGCCTGGCGACCCCTCCCGGGAAAACTGTGACGAAGGTGGCCGCACTGGGCGTCACACCGGTTACGTTGAGCACCACCGCGGTCGCTGTGTCCGGCACGCGGCTCGAGAGGTCAAGGCTGAGACTGCCGCGAGGGCCGACGGCACCCAGATCCGCTGCCCTGGTGTCCAGCACTCGGACCGGCGCCAGCGATATGAAGGTCGACGGGCCTGCCGTCGCGGCCGGACGAGTGTGAGGCTCGGCGATCACCGGTGGACCAGCCACCAGAAGACTGACCCCCAGACAAGCGGGCAGTACGGCAAGGATGATGCGACGCATGGGAATCCCTATCAGCGACGGCCCCGACCCATGGTGATCATATAGCAACACGACCAGGAGCAGTTCCAGTACGTCGAGCCCTCGGACCGTGCCCCTGAGCGACGTTCGTCAGATCGCCGCGGTCCTTCTCGGCCAGAGCGCAGAAACACACGGCAGGTCGAGCCGCTGACCCCTGAGGTGGCCGGAGCGTATGTGGCTGAAGGAGGAGGAGAAAATCGGGAGAGTCAGCCATACGTTTAACGAAGTGAACTGCATTCAATTAACCTTGAGCTGTCCTGCATTATTCAGGGTGTTCTCTGTTCTCGCGGTTCAGGAAATTGCAAAACGATACTGGGGGTCAAGGGGTCGCAGGTTCGAATCCTGTCAGCCCGCCGGTCGTTGAGGGCCCAGTTCAGCGGGCCTTTCGCTGCCCTGGTGTCGATCTCGCTGGGTTGTCCATTGTGGTCTGATCGTGCGCGGAGAGTTCGTCGCCCCTGGTGGGCAGCTGACGAGGTATCGGCTGGCGAAGGAGAACGCGTTGTCAGCGTCCTGCGCCGCTGCGACCGCATACGCCAGAAACCTGCCGTGGTGACCGGTAAGTGCTGGTCAGGTCACTCCGTCACGGGCAGGCACTCGGCGAGCAGGTCGACAACGTCGTGCCAGGCGCGCTGCGCATGCCGTGGGTGGTATCCAACGCCGGGGAGCACGGTGTGGTCGACCGTCGGGTGGTGGAAGGCGTGCAAGGCGCCGCCGTAGACCACGAGGCGCCAGTCGACGCCCGCGGCCTGCATCTCGGCGGTGAATGCGTCCCGTTGCGCGGGCGGCATGATCGGGTCTTCGGACCCGACCCCGGCCCACACCGGGCAGCGGATGCGCGCCGCCTCGTCCGGTCGGCCGGTGGTCAGTCCGTTGACGGTCGCGATCGCGCGCAGGTCGACGCCGTCGCGCCCGAGTTCCAACGCGATCGCGCCGCCGGTGCCGTAGCCGACAGCGGCGATCCGGTCGGGGTCGATCCGCGGTTCGGCGCGCAGCACTTCGAGCGCCGCGTGGCCGATGCCCCGCATCCGGTCGGAGTCGGCGAGCAGCGGCAGGCAACGGGCCAGCATCTCCTCGGGGTCGCCCAGATAGCGGCCGCCGTGGATGTCGAAGGCAAGCGCCACGTACCCCAGTTCGGCGAGGGTGTCGGCCCGGCGGCGCTCGACGTCGCTGAGCCCCGTGCCCTCTGGTCCAAGCAGGACTGCGGGCCGGCGGTCGATACCGGCCGGGAGCGCGAGGTGCCCGATCATCGTCAGACCGTCGGCCAGGTACTCGACCGTGCGCGTGGTGATCGTCGTCATGAGACTGGACGGTAGTGATCGTCCGGCATGGTCGGGCCCGGGTTCACTGCTGGCTGAACGGTGTGGGTGTCCCGCTGGCCGCGCCAGAAACCGCTGAGAATACGGATGTTTCGGTTCTCGTGCATGGCCGCGCACAACTGGGCGGTCACGTGGAGGATGTCGTCGCCGACGGGCAGAGGGCACCGCATGGTGAACCGGTAGGCCTGTCTACGAGAACGCTCGGCGCGTAAGGCATGCTCCGGTGGGTCACTCACCCCCGTCGCGGTGGTAGATGTTCCCCGGAGGGATCTCGCCGAGTTCGAAGAGGTTGCCGTCGGGGTCCTTTCCGTACACCGAGGCCATGTCTCCCATGCGCACCGGGGACGGGTGGACGAAGGTCGCGCCGAGTCCGGTGAGCCGCTCGTACTCCGCGTCGATGTCGGTGACGTCGACGCAGAAGTGGGTGTAGCCGTAGTCGTGGGGCCGCAGCGGCCGCAACGGCTCGCCCTCGGGTGACGACCACTCGAACAGTTCGACGAAGGCGTTGCTGGTGCGCATCATCAGCACACGCGCGACCGCATCCGGCACTCCGGTCACCAGGGAGGCGACCGGAACGTCGGCGAGCTGCAACTCCTCGCCGACGACCTCGAACCCGAACGCCTGCTCGTAGAACGACCGCATCCGGTCCAGGTCTCGTGTGTGGATGCCCAGGTGGTGGATACCGCGAATCATGTTGAACTCCTGATGGAACGTCGTACGTGGAGGGTGTCGCGCGTCACCGCAGTGGAGCGAAGAACCGCACGGGTTCGTGCGCCCACGACTTCTTGAACTCGTCGCTGAAGCGTCCGAAGAGCTCGGCGGAGAGCGATCCCGTGCCGAGCATCGTCGGCAGCAGGTCCGCGAGGTTCGCGTTGTGCTCGGCCAGTGCGTTGACGTCCCGGTAGCCCTCGATGAAGACGCACTCGGACTCGTCGGCGCTCAGGTGGATCTCGTACCGCAGCGTTCCGGTGTCCGCGGTGCTGACGCGCTCCAGGCACTTCGCCGCCGCACGCGTGAACTCGTCGAGCTTGTCCTCGTGCAGCCGGAGCCTGGCCACGGCCCAGACCTCGGCCTCCCTCCCGGCTGCCGGGTCGTCCCGAGGCTGCGCGGCGCCCTCCGCGCCTCCGTCGAGCCCGCCTGTGGCTGTGGTCATCGTCTGCTCCTGTCAGGTGTCGCGTTCGTCCCGGACATCACCGATTCGTTGATAGAAACAGATCGGTGTACTTAAGCTAGTCATTCGCGGACAGCCGTGCAAGTTAAGTACACCCATCGTTACCATCGGGTGTATCGTGAGAAGATGGCTGAGCAGGAGAAAGGGCCCCTGGGGCGGCGTCGTGGCAGGGGCGCGCGTGAGCGCATCCTCAGCGCGACCGAGCACCTGTTCCGCACGCAGGGCATCAACAACACCGGCATCGACCAGCTCTGCGCGGTGGCCGGGGTGTCGAAACGCACTGCCTACCAGCACTTCGGCGGCAAGGACGCGCTCATCGCCGAGCACCTGCGACGACAGGACCCCGACGTGCTGCCGGAAGTCTTCGATCGCACCGACCTGACACCCCGGGAGCGCCTGCTCGCCGCTTTCGACTCGTCGTGGTCGGTGTCACCGGACGACGTGAGATCGCTGTGCCCGTTCATTGCTGCCGCCGTCGAGATCGACGATCCCGAACACCCGGCACGCCAGCGCGCTCACGAGTACAAGACGTCCGTAGCGGCCCGCTTCGCCGACACCGCGCGCCAGGCCGGAGCCGCCGATCCGGAAGGGCTCGGCGAACAGCTGGCACTGCTCCTCGACGGCGCCTCGGTTCGCGGCCGGGTTCTCGGCGGGGAGAGTCTCTCCACCGCGGCCGCCATCGCCGCCGTTCTCGTCGACAACGCCGTTCCCATTCCGCAGACGAGTGCGGCCGAGACGTGAGCACGACGGATGCCGTCGCCAGCGGATCCGGATCGAGGTGGGTCGTCTCCCGCCAGGCCCCGGCGCGTTCGCGGGATGCGGTCAGGGGTACCTGCCAGAAGAGCCGCCGATGAGTCTTCGTCAGTACGAGTACGCGCTGGTGGTTGCCGAGGCGGGTTCGGTGACCGCCGCCGCGGAGCGGCTTCGCGTCGCCCAACCCTCGGTGTCCCAGCAGATCCGCGCGCTGGAGCAGGAGCTGGGCGTGCGGCTCTTCGCCCGCCTCTCGACCGGTCTGGTGCCCACGCTGGTCGGCCGCGCCTTCCTGCGGGAGGCGCAGGTCGCGGTGAACGCGTCGCGACGGGCGGCCGCGGTGGCACGATCCGGCAGCGACGAGTTGACCGGTGAGCTCTCGATCGCGGTGCAGCTGGGTTTCGGCGCCCGTCAGTTGCCCGGTGCGCTGCGCGGCCTGCGCCGCCGCTTCCCGCGGTTGGAGGTCACCGTGATCGAAGAACCCAGCACCGCGGAACTGGAACGGCTCAGTCGCCGGGGCGAGCTGGACCTGGCGCTAATGGCCGCCTGCCAGCAGACCCCCGCCGACGCGCAGCGGCTCGGCCACGAGGAGTTCGTGGTCGTGCTGAGCCAAGAGCACCGCGGGCTCACCGCGAACCGGGTCCGGCTGCGCGAGTTGGCCGAGGACCCGTGGGTGAGATTCGATCGCGACAGCGCCCTGGACGGCGTCCTGCGGGAGGCGCTCGGGGAAGGTGAGCCGGCCCCGCCCCCGGTCGCCCGCGTGACGCAAACGGCGACGGCCGTGCGCTGGGCCGCCGAAGGGTTGGGAGTGGCGCTCGTCCCGGCCTCCGCGGTGCCTCGCGGCTACGAGCACCTCGTGCGACCGCTGTTCCCCGGCGTTGTCAAGCCCGTCGTGGCCGTGGTCCGTTCGGGCGCGGGTCCGGCGGAGACGTTCCTGCTCGAATCGCTCCGGCAGGAGACCTGGCACCGGGCCCCACCCCGCTCGCAGGTGTCGTGACCGGGGACCGGGGTCGCGCCGAACCCCGGCGGGCTCAACGCCGGGGGAACTCCGCGCCGTCGACGACGAGATTTCCGCCGGCGATCCAGCTCGCCCGGTCGGAGACGAGGAACAGGACCGCCTCGGCGATGTCCTCGGACCTGCCGTCGCGGCCCAACGGCACACCGGGCGCGTCGATCGAGTCCCCGTGCTGGAGTGCGAACTGCCGCCGAGTCTGCTCGCCACCGGGGGTGGCGGTTCGGCCGGGAGTCACGACGTTGACCCGGACACCGAACGGCGCGAGTTCGGTGGTCAGCCCGCGGCTGTAGTTCTCCAGAGCCGCCTTCGCCGCCGTGTAGTGCACGACCTGCGGCGGCGGCGGGAAGATCGCCGCCGAGGAGATGTGCACGATCGCCCCCGAACGCCGGTCGCGCATGTCCGGCGCGAGCAGCGCGTCCAGTCGCACCGCCGACAGGAGGTTCAGGTTCAGCACGTCCTGCCACTCCTCCTCGGAGATCGCCAGTGCGTTGTCGCTCGGGCCTGCGCCACCCGCGTTGTGCACCAGGACGTCCACGCCGCCCAGCTGTTCGCGTGCGGCAGCGGCGAGGGCCGAAACCCCGGTCGGCGTCCGCACGTCGGCCGCGACGAACGCGGCTCCCTCGGGTGCCGGGCTCGTCACCGACCCGGCGGTCGTGAGCACCTCGGCCCCCTCCTCCAGGAACCTCCGCACGATGGCGGCACCGATTCCACGGGTGCCGCCCGTGACGACCGCCCGCTTTCCCTTCAACTCCGGCCTCGCCGATCCGTGATCGATCGTCGTCATGACACCGTTCCATTCGTCATCGCATTGGCATGGACGACGACGGCGCGTGGAATTTCTTCGGATTCCGCGTTGCGCACGTCGCCAACTCGTTCAACGTAGAACGACGCGAGTCCGAAGTGCAAAGACGTGTTTCACCGGGTTCCCATAGAGAGCCTCTATGGCGCTGCGCCCGCCGACGAACTCCGTTCGTGCAGTGCGAAGCCATGCTCGACGTTGGGCGAAGTACCGAAGACCTTGAATCACGATCCAGTGACCACCGACTTCGACGTCCACTGGTTGGCGTGCCCGCAAAGTTGACCTGCGAATTGCCGCGTGGGAGAAGGAGAAAATCGGGAGATTTCAAATCCTGTCAGCCGACGGTCGTTGAGCGCCCGCTGGTCCTGGATGTTTGTCCAGGTAAGCGGGCCTTTTACGGTCAGGCCGGTCCGGGGCCGCAGTCGAGGTCGTCGGCAGGGCGTTCGCCGGTGACCAGGAACGCGGTCACCGGGTCGTCCGCACACGGATTCGGCAGGTACAGGTAGGCCAGGTGCCCGCCCTGGTCGGCGGTGATCATCCGGGCTCGGTCGCCGAACGCCGCGCGTAGTTCGCGGGCTCCGGACAGCGGGGTGGCCGGGTCGCGCAGGTTCTGCATGATGAGCACGTTGGACGGTCCGTCGTCGGTGATCTCCACAGCCGGTTCGGTCGGCTCGACCGGCCAGTACGCGCACGGGGTGATGTTGGCCCCGGCCGCGCCGAACAGCGGGTGGCTGACCCGGTCGGTCGCCACGTTGCGCTGGTACTCCACCACCGACTCGGGCCAGTCGGAGTCGTTGCACAACACGTGCAGCTGGCTGGCCAGGTAGTTCTCCACCTCGACCGCTTCCCCGGCGCCCGGCAGCGGCGTGCCGGTGTCCAACACCTGCCACAGCTGGGCAAGTCCGGGCAGTCCGGTGTCGTAGTACAGCATGCTGAACGTGGTCTGGCGGAACATCACGCCGGTGACGCCGTCCGGGCTCGGCGTGCGGTCCAGTCGGGCGCCGAGTTCGTGGTACTTCGCCTGTACCTGCGCCGGGGTCGCGCCCAGGCCGTACTTCGGGTGTGCGGCGGCGAACGCGGCGAAGTCCGGGAACCGGTCCTCCATGCCCTCGCCGAGCGCCCGCGAGTGGTTCACATCCCAGCCGTTCGGGCCGACCGCGCTGTCCAACAGCACCCGGTCGGTGGTGTCCGGGAACAGTGTGGTGTAGACCGAACCGAGGTAGGTGCCGTAGGAGACACCGAGGTAGGACGCGGTCTTCTCGCCCAGTGCCGCGCGTACCTGGTCCAGGTCCCTTGCGGTGTTCGCGGTACTGATGTGCGGCAGCACGGCCGCGCTCGCCGAGGAACCGCACTGCTCGGCGATGACCTCGACGTCCTTGGCGCGGGCGGCGACGGCGGCGTCGTCGGCCGCGTACGGCGGGATGTTGCTGGTCTGCTGCTCGGCGGTGAGCTCACAGGTCACCGGGGTGCTGTGACCGACCCCGCGCGGGTCGATCCCGATCACGTCATAGCTGTCCAGCACCGTCTGCGGCAGCCCGAGTTCACGCAGCTTGGCCGGGAATCCGAGGCCGGGGCCGCCCGGCCCGCCCGAGTTGGTCAGCAGCACACCGCGCCGCTGCGCCGGCTTCGCGCTGGCGAGCCGGGAGATCGCGATCTCGATCGTGCGGCCGCCGGGGTCGCGGTAGTCCAGCGGGACGTCGATCGTCGCGCACTCCAGGCTGGTGTCCTGCACGTCGTCCGGGCAGGCGCCCCAGGTCGGCGGCTCCGGGGTGGCCAGTGGTTCGACGGCGGCCGGTTCGGGGGCGCACGCCGCGGTGACCGCGACGGCGAGTACGGCGAGCGTGGTCCGGCGCATCGGCGACGGCCTCCTCGGGGATCGGATCGGTGGGCGGAGGCCAGCAAACAACATGCCGTAGCGGCACGATCAAGTCCGACCGCGACGGCACACCGGGCGCACCGTGGGGTTCGCTCGATAAGGTGGGCTTTCAACCCCGAAGCTGCTCAGGAGTCGCCGGTGTTGTCATGGAGTACCCGACAGCTCGCCGAGGAGGCGGGCGTCACCCTGCGCGCGGTGCGGCATTATCACGAGATCGGGCTGCTCGATGAGCCCGAGCGACGGACGAACGGTCACAAGCGGTACACCACCGTCCATCTGGCCCGGCTGTTACGCATCCGGCGGCTGGTGGAGCTCGGTTTCTCCCTGGACCGGGTACGGGAGCTCCTTCGGGAGGGCGCGCCGGCCGACTCGGAGCTGAGTGAACTGGACGACGAACTGGCCGTCACGATCACGCTGTTGCAGCGCAGGCGGGAGGAGATCGCCGCGGTGCGGCGGTGCGGGACCTCTCCGGACACGGCGAGAGAGCTGGCCGCGCTCGCGCCGGCGCGGCCGGCGCAACACCAGGACCGGGACCGGGACCTGATGGCGCTGATCACCCATCTGTACGAGCCGGCCGGGTTGCGCGAGTTCGGCGCCGTGCTGAGCAGGCACCGGGAATCGGTGGTCTGGCCGAACGAGGCCGTGGAGAACCTGCCTGCCGACGCCGACCCGGACCAGATCGCCGAGGTGGCCGAGCAGATGGTGGCGGAGATGTCCCCGTTGGTGCGCGGCGTGGACTCCGCGCCCGCCCGGGAACCGGGCGGCAGCGACGACCCGGAACGGCTGTTCGTCGACGCGCTGCGCGAGTGGTACAACCCCGCCCAGTCGGAGGCCATCCTGCAGGCCCGCCGGAAACTGGACATCGGCTTTCCCCTGCCACCCAGGAAGCCCTGACCTCCGTCCCCGCGCGCACGGAGAGCCCCGCCGCACCGTCGGCGCCCGAAACGGCAACAGCCGCGACGAGGAGACGTCGGTCCACTGGTACGGCAGGCACCTGCCAGCCGCCATGTGCGTCGGTCCACACCAGACAGAGGCGTCCAGCGACATCTGGACTCCACACTGGACGATCGACCAGCCGGACGAGTACGGCGTCGACGCCGACAACCAGTTCGACGACTCCGCCCGCGGCGGCGAGATCCCTCGTCAACGGCTGCTGGCCGAGCTTCTAGCTGAGCCCGTCGATCCGATCCGGCGCTGGCTTTGAACACTTTCGCGGCCGGTTGGCAAGTACGGGGTGAAGGGCGAGGCAGACCGAGGAGCTTCATGGCGTCAGACGCGGAACTCATCAGCGAATCGCTGAACGGCGACGGGGACGCCTTTGTCGAGGTGATCTGCCGTCACGAGGTCGCGCTCGGTGCTTACCTGGCCCGGCGGGTGGGGCGGGACAAGGCCGAGGACCTGCTCGGTGAGGTGTGGGTGGCGGCCTGGGAGTCCAGGCGAAGCTACGACCGGTCATTCGCCGATGCGCGGCCGTGGCTGTATGGCGTGGCGCTGAACAAGCTGCGGCGTCACTGGCGGTCGGATCCGGCCGAGGATCTCGTACCGGACGTCACGAACATGGCCACCTGGTGGGACCCGTGGCCTGCGGTGGACGCTCGGGTGGACATCCAGGCGCTGCTACGGGCGGCCTTGGCGAAGCTCAAGCCAGAGCAACGGGAGGTACTGACCCTCGTCGCCTGGGAGGACCTGACAGCAGCCGAAGCCGCGCGGGTGCTCGGCATACCGGCGGGCACAGCGCGCCGTCTGCTGCACGAGGCCAGGAGAGAACTGCGGAACGCGCCGGAAGTAGCCGCGCTACTGACGGTTCCCACTGGGTGAAGGAGAGCTTGTCAGCATGGATGAGATGGACATGGTCAAGCGGTTGACGGACGTGCCGCCTCTGCGGCAAGACGCGTACGAGCGGGCCAGGGCGATGTTGGGGACAGCGATGGCCACGTCCGAGAGGCCGGAAATGGTCGCGGCTCCGGCGCGGAAGAAGAGGTTCACCTGGATTCGTGACTTCCGCGCGGGTGTGGGTGTCATCGGAGTTGCCGCGGCGGTGGTGGCCGTCGTGGTGGTGGCCGCGACGCTGCAGGCCCCGTGGCCGGTCGGGCCGACCGCCGAGGCGCCCGTGGTCGAGTCCGGGCTGGTGACCCTGGCGGCTGACGTCAAGGCAAGTGGCGGCTCGTTGCCGGGCGACGCCTCGTTGGTCATCATGACCACGACCGTTCCAGGTGGACAGTCGCGCGTCAGGTACAACCTGTACACCGACAAGGGCGAGATCTTCTACGCGGAGGAGCGGAGTGCGCTCGCCGGGGTGGTCGTCCGCGGTGACAACATCGACGACGCCGACAACTCCTCGGTGATCGAGGCCGCGCGTTTCGCGGCGGGCAACGATCTCGACAAGGCCCGGGTGGGGATGATCAACGCGTCGCGCAACCCGTGGGGGGTGGGCCTGAGCCCGGCAGAGGCACAGAAGGTCTGGGACAGGTCCGAGGCCGAGTTGGCTCCGATCCTGCGGCAGAAGGGGTACCGGGGTACGCTGCCGCGGCCGCGGCCCACCGGCAAGGCGCTGGCGGACCGCATCAACAACACCCTGTGGAGCAACAGCTTCAGCGCGCTTGCCGCGGGTGCGGCCAATTCCGAGGTCCGGGCGGGCGTGCTCCGACTGATGTCCACCATTCCGGAGGTCAGTGTCACGAAGGGGACCGCCGACGGACAGCCCACGCTGATCCTGACGGCCGGATCGGCACTGTTCGGTGGGCACTCCGAATACGTGCTGGTGATCAACGCCAGGACCGGTCTGCCGATCCGCTCCGAGAACACCAGGACCACCCCGGGCGAGCAGCCGTCGCCCTCATCGACCTACGAGTCCTCCCGGGTGAAGGTCGCCGACATCGCGGTCGGCAAGTTCTGACCGAACCGGTTACGTCCACTCAGGACCGTCTGATCAGGACAAATTACCCCCCAGGGAACAGGAGAGAAATGCGGAGGAAACGCCACCTCTACGCGGTGTTGGGGTGTCTCGTGGCCATGGTCGTCAGCCTTCCCGGGGCGAGCGCCGCTCTGGCTGACCAGCCGGATCGGGTGCCGGTGGAGCGGCTGACGGACACCATGGCCGACCGAGTGGTCCGTGAGGGCACTCATCTTGGACCGACCGATCCGTCCACGCAACTCACCGCCCAGGTGTTTCTCACCGGCGACGCCAACGGCCTGGCCGACTACGCGCGCGCGGTGTCCGACCCGGCCGACCCCCGCTACGGCGAGTTCTTGACACCCGCTCAGACACGTGCCCGCTTCGGTGCCACTCAGCAACGGATCGACGCGGTCACCGCCTGGCTGCGCGGCACCGGTCTGTCGATCGGCAGGGCAAGTTCCCGGGGCGTCGTCGTGCACGGAACCGTGGCCCAGGCGGCCACCGCCTTCGGTACGCGGTTCGCGAACTACACCTTCCTGACCCAGCCGTACCGCGCGACGGTGGATCCGATCACCGTGCCCGCCGCCGTGGCAGCCGACGTTCTCGCCGTTACCGGGCTCACCGCCGGCAAGCCAGGCAAGCCCGGCACGCTGACGTCCAGCGGCCATCGCCCGGAAGCGAGGGCACTGACGTCGGACGAAGCCGCTCGCCGAGCCGATACGCCGACCAGTCCCTGCCCCGCACACTTCGGTGACACTCCGGCCACCGATCTTCCCCCCGCCTACGGGCATCCCGCCCAGTGGGCCCCGTGCGGCTACACGCCGAAGCAGGTGCGCGACGCCTACGGGATCACCGGCACCGGGACCACCGGCAAAGGCGTGACCATCGGCATCCTCGGCTCCACCTACGAGGTCAACGCCAAGGCCGATGCGAACCGCTTCGCCGAGGAACACGGCGAGCCCACCTTGGCGCCAGGTCAGTTCACCGAGTACGTCGCGCCCGGCGCCGGCACGAGCGAGGCCAGCGGCGAGTTCGCCATGAACATCCAGGCCGTGCACGCGATGGCGCCGGAAGCGAACATCGCCTACGTGGTCGGTTCCGGCGCCATGTGGGGGGACATGGTGCTGGACGGGATCGCCACCATCGTGGACCAACGCCTGGCAGATGTCGTGTCGGGCTCACTCTCGGTTGGTTACACCCCCGGCTCGGCGCCCGACGCGATCGCCGCGTACGAGCGCCTGTTCCAGGAGGCGGCCGTCGAAGGCATCACGTTCACCTTCGCCAGCGGCAACGCGGGCGATGGCCTCGTTGACGGTGTGCTGACGGTCGAGTATCCAGCGTCCAGCCCCTGGGTCACCGCGGTGGGCGGCACCACCCTGGCCATCGGCCCGCGGAACAGGTACCTGTGGGAAGTCGTCTGGGCGACCGAGAGCACGGATCTGTCCGCGGATGGCGCAAGCTGGGAGTACGCGCCACCCGGCTACCAGGGATACGCGACCGGTGGCGGCGCCAGCACCGTGTTCGGTCAACCCTTCTACCAACACGATGTCGTACCCGCGTCCTTCGCCGGTACCCCGCCGATGCGCACCGTCCCCGACGTCTCCGCCCTCGCCGACCCAGACCTCGGTCTGCGCATCGGGGTGACCGAGTACGACGTCGACGACAACCTGGGCTACACCGAGGAAAACGGTGGCGGCACCAGCCTCGCGTCCCCGTTGTTCGCCGGCGTCGAAGCCCTCATCGTGCAGGTCCACGGTCCGCTCGGCTTGGCCAACCCGGTTCTCTACGCCCGCCAGCACGAGTTCCACCGCATCCACGACAACCCGGTAGGAACCCCGGACACCATCGCATTCGCCGTCAGCGACCGCGGCTACGTCACACTCGTCACCCCCGGCCAGTACGAGAACGCCAACCTCGGGTTCGCACCCGGCTACAACACGGCAACCGGCCTCGGCTCACCAACCCGGAAACTGATCGACTCATTCCGGTCAAGGCCATAGCTCCGGTGGTGTTGGGGGAGGGTGACGGTGCCGGCCGGCCGGGAACGGATGTGGACTGCCGCACTGACTGGCGAGCGCTGTCGCCTTGATCGGGCTGCTGTCGCCGTCCGGGATGACGAGGTCCGCCCCAGGACGGCACGTCGTCCTGGATCAGTCAGCCGTATGCGCTCTATGTGCACGCTTCTGGAGGCCGTCATTGACCCGGCGGAATCGGCGGTGCTTTGGGTCGCCGCGCCTGAACCCTCGTGCGCAGGCGTTCTTACCGCAAGCATGGCTTCGTTCCCGAAGGGACAGCCCAGGTTGAGGACGGGGTAAGGGAGAGCGGCAACATGTCCTGTCGGGTGTGATAGGCCCCTTCCAGGCCAGCCGACGCTGATCAGACGGCGCTACCGACAGGACTACTCAGCGGTCCTCAATGGACTCTGTGATGCGGACGGTGTCGTCGTCCTGGATGAACATCAATTTCTTTGATTTCCACAACTACCCCCATCGGGGACACGGAAATATACACTTATGAGTGATGCGTAAGCTACAATCCTACGTCCAGAACCTATATAGACTACGAGCCATGCGCAAAACCCACGCACTGGTCCAAGTCGCGTTCGCGCTGTTGGACGACCCGGACGGCCGACACTGGGGCTACGACACCTCACGCCGCACAGGGGTCCGCGCCGGCGTCCTCTACCCCATTCTCGCCCGCATGCTCGCCGAGGGCTGGCTCACCGACGGCTGGGAGGACCCGGCCACGATCACCGACAAACGGCCGCCACGCCGGTACTACCGGCTCACCGCCGCCGGGCGCGCCGAACTGGGCGCCTTGCTCGCGGAGGCCCGGAAGAGCGCGCGCTTCGCCGCGCTCCTCCGGGTGCGGACATGCTGAACGAGCTGGTCGACGCCGTGGCGTCGGCTGGCATCCAGGTACCGGTCGCCGCGCTGATCTTCGGGCTGACCTTCGGCCTCGCTCCCGGGCTGTTGCTGCGGGTGATCGTGCTGCTGTACCCGAAGGGTGACCCACGTCGGACCGAACTGTTCGCGGAGCTGTACGACGACGAGGGCAAGCGCGCCTACCTCGAGCGAGTCGTGTGGGTGTTCGAGCAGCTCGAGCTGGCGTTGCGCGAGGGACTTCGGCTGCGCGTGGCGCTTACTCGCACGGCCAGGCGCCGTCGGCGGGCCGATCGCAGGGAGATCGCGAACCACGAGGAGCGGATCACCGCCGAGACGTTCGACTGGGCTCAGGCGGTCGTCCGCGAGCGTGCGATCACGTTCCAGAAGCGGGCGCGGCGCACCAAGGACGACGAGTCCACATCGCACTAGAAATGCTGACGCCCGCCCATTCTTCAACTCGATCTGCGCCGCCGAAGATCTCCGATCCCATCCGCCACCCGGAACCTCGCGCTCACACGAGATGTCTCACATCAGTCTGGCAAAGAGGGATGACCCCTTACAAGGGTCCATTCTCGAGCACCCGGTACCGCGGAAGTCGCGCCGCCCTACCGCGTCGGTTTGTCCGCCCACGTTGGACGCGCGGGCCACCCTCGCCGGAATACTGTTCGGGAAGCGGATCGAGAAGCGGGTCGACAGGAGCGGCTCACTGATCTGACGAGCGCGAGTCAGTGTGCCTGGTGCCCGGGGGTGACCAGGCCGGACTCGTAGGCCGCCACAACGGCCTGTGCGCGGCTGTTGAGCGCGAGCTTCGTCATGGCGCGGTTGAGATGGGTCTTGACCGTTGCCTCGCTGACGGTCAGGTCGTGCGCGATCTCCCGGTTGGTCCGTCCGGTCGCCACGACGCGGAGGATCTCGACCTCGCGGGGAGTCAGCCGCTCGATGTCGATCACCTTCGGTGCGACCAGGTGTGGCAGCGGTTGCCGGGCGTAGGCCTCGACGAGACGGCAGGTGACCGCGGGGGCGAGGAGCGTGTTGCCGGCCGAGACGGTCTGGACCGCCGCGATCACCTGGTGCGGCTCGGTTTCCTTCAACAGGAAACCCGACGCGCCCGCACGCAGTGCCGCGTAGACGTATTCGTCGAGGTCGAACGTGGTCAGGACCAGCACGCGCGGCTTGGGCTCCCTCGCCGCCGCCAGGATGTACTCGGTGGCGGTGATGCCGTCCATGCCCGGCATCCTGATGTCCATCAGGATCACGTCCGGCCGCGTCCGCGCGGCCAGCGCGACCACCTCTTCGCCGTCGGCTGCCTCACCGAGCACCTCGATCCCGGGCGCGGCCCGCATCAGCGACGCCAGCCCGGCGCGGATCAGGACCTCGTCGTCGGCGACCAGGACGGTAACCATTCCGTTCATCACAAACAGTTATACCGCAGGCGGCTCGTCATCCGCCCTGACCGGCAGGGTCAGCTCGACCACGAACCCGCCGTCCGCGCGGCCCCGCACGGACACCGTCCCCTGGTACAGCTCCGCCCGCTCGCGCATGGAGACGAGGCCGTGGCCAATGCCCGACCTGGCCACGGGTGACGGGTGTCCCGGCTCGTTCGTGACCCGCACGACGAGCCGGTCGGCGTCCCGCCCCACCACCACGTCGGTGCCGGCGAACCCGGCGTGTTTGACGACGTTGGTGAGTGCTTCCTGAACGACCCGGTAGGCGCACAGCTGCAGCCCGGATGGCAAGTCCCCCGGGTCGGCCAGGTCCAGTGTCACCGGCAGCCCGATGGATCTCATCCGATCGACGAGCTCTGGCAGGTGCGCCAGGCTCAAAGCGGTGTCTCCCGGTTCGTCGTCGGTGCGCAGCAGCACCAGTAGACGCCGCATCTCCCGCAGCGCCTCGCGACTTGTGGTGCCGATGGCGTTCACCGCGACCCGGGCGGTTGCCGGGTCGTCGTCGAAGACGTACTGGGCAAGCCCGGTCTGCACGGCGATCACCGACATGTGGTGCGCGACGACATCGTGGAGCTCTCTGGCGATGCGGACCCGCTCCTTGGTCACCGCCTGTTCGGTCCGCGACTCCTGTTCGACCCGCAGCCGCTCGGTCAACTCGGCCAACTGCCGGTTGCGCAGCGCCAACTGTCTGCCGACATTGCCCAACACCCACGCGGTCAACGGAAACATTATGGCCTCGGCGACTGCGATGTACCACAACAACGACAGCCGCAGCCCAGCGAACAACAGCACCGGCGCCAAGGTCGCGACACACAGCGCGGTGATCATCGGTGCCCGCACCGACGCCACCGTGTACAGCAGGAGGATGGGACCCCAGTAGTTGAGCCCCAGCTGGGTGTAGCCGAGCACGACAAAGACCAGCAACGCCGCGTTGCTCAGGCCGAACGCGAGCACCGGCACCAGGCGCCGCACCGCGAACGGCAGGAAGACCAGGACGGTCAACACGAGGGCGACGGAATCGGTTCCCCAGCCCAACGGTGCGTACTGGGCACCGACCACGCACGCGATCACGACCAGTGCGACGGCGACCACGAGGTCAGCGACTGGAACGTTCTTCGCCTCGGTGCCGCGCATGCGCCTCAGCATAAGTACCGCGTGCGGCGCACACGTCCTACCCACGGTGCAGGCACCTACCGCACAGGTTTGCGGCAGCGGCGTCAGCGATCGTTCAACGACGTTTCGACCGACGCCGGTGCCGAGAACCCCGAAACCCGATACCGCCGTCCACCACGAACACCGCCATGAATTACTGGGGTGACTATTCGATCATCAAGAATAGTTGATCTCGGACTGTCGCTGGCCAGTCGATGAGGTACCGCAACGGTTTACGGAAACCTCAACCTGATGCCGGACGAACGGCCACCCGGTCATCGTTACTGTGAAGCCCGTTGTTCCGCCTGCCGATAGCGGCGAGCAGGGACAAGTCCGGACACGACAATCGAAGGGGAACGATGAAATATTCATTCGTCAAATCAAGGCCGGGGTCGCGCACCGCGGCTCGGCTGGTTTCGGTCGCGGCGCTGATCGTCGGTGTCCTCATCGCCGCCGCCCCGGCGGCGGTGTCCGCACCGGCCGAGTCGGCCGAACCGTGGACGGTCAGTGCCACGCCCGTGGGACCGTCGGCCAGTGACGTCGGCGCACAGTACTTCTCGTCCTGCTTCGGTTACCGTGGCGAATTCCGATCCGGTACCACCGTCGTCGCGGTGGACTGGTCGACCGATGTCGACGAATGCTTCGGTATCGCGCCAAATCGCACGATCTGGCACACCTGGCCGGGCGCCGGGCGCTGGCACCAGATGCCGGACAGTTCCGGTAGAGCCGATGACACCGGCACGATCTGGCTGGAATGGGCCAACGGTGATCGCCGCGTCTCGGCATGGGTGAACGGAACTGGCAACTGGTGCCAGAACTACTGGGCCGGGTCAGGTTGGGCCGCCAACTGGTGGAACTGCTGACCCTGGTCCGAAGGGCGGTTGTGGTCCCGGCCGGCGCACGCCGGCCGGGACCACGACCGACCGATCGGACAATCGCCATGGCCGCGAGCCGGTCGGGCCGCGCAGTCACCGGGGCACCGTTGGCCTGTTCACCAGAACCGTCGAGTTCTTCGTGGCGCAAAGCCATTTTCCGACGCCGAACGGTTCCTGGCCAGCTGCTCGTCGCCGGCGCACACGTCCGGTCAACACCGGTTGTCGGTGGCTGGCCGGTCATGTACCTCGCTGGTATACTGCGGGGTATGGGGTTCACATCGGCCCGCGCTGACGCGTTCGAGCAATACCGAGAATTGATGTTCAGCATTTCGTATCGAATGCTCGGTAGTCTTGCGGACGCTGAGGATACTCTCCAGGAGACGTGGTTGCGATGGAATCACGTCGACCGAGGGGCGGTCGACGATCCACGCGGCTATCTGGTACGTGCGGTGACCCGAACCTCTATCGACCATCTCCGCCGGGCAAAGGTGCGGCGGGAGAATTACGTCGGTTCCTGGCTGCCGGAGCCATTGCTGACCGAACCTGATTCGGCCGACAGCGTGGCGCGGAATGATTCGGTCTCGATGGCCGTTCTCGTGATGCTGGAGCGGTTGTCGCCGCTGGAGCGGGCAGTCTTCGTGCTGCACGAGGTGTTCGGCTTCAGCTACCCCGAGGTCGCGCGGGCGATCGACCGCTCGGAGGTCGCGGTCCGCCAACTCGGCAGTCGCGCGCGGGCGAACGTGCGCGGCAGCCGCCGCTTCGCGGCCAGCGGCCAGCAGGCCAGGCGGATCACCGAACGTTTCCTCGCTGCCTGTCTCGGCGGCGACCTCGGTGTGCTGATGGAGCTGCTTGCGCCGAACGTGACCATGTGGGTGGACTCCAACGGCCAGTCCGAGGGCGGGCCGAGGCAACCGGTGCACGGCGCGCCCGCGATCGCCGAGTACTTCGCCGCGGTCGCCGGCCGGTTCCCGGCCGGGATCCGTTCGCGCTATGTCGAGCTCAACGGCAGTGGCGGCGGGTTGTTCATTGTCGACAACGAGGTGTACGCGGCGTTTGTTCTTGACTTCGCGGCGGATGAGGACAGTCGCGTGGATGCGATCTGGGTCATTCGCGAGGAGAACAAGCTGTCGCGCATTCCTGTGGTCAACTAGTGGTCTTCCCGCACCGAGCCCACGTGTTCGGCCGTTGCGAGCCCACTACCGGCATCGTCCATGTTGGGGTGCGGTTCCGCCGGCAGAACCGCACCCCCGTCCATGGACGCCGGCGGACGATGACGTCTTCGCCGGGCTGCCGGTCAGGGCGTGGGGGAGATCTCCAACGCTGGATCGGGTGTGACCAACGGGAATTCCAGTCCGTGTCGGAGCTGTAGGCTGATCAGCGCGAGATTGTTCGCCGAGACGACCTGTTCGATGATGCGGCCATTTCGTAGCCGCACCGTGTGGGTCTCGATCGTGGAGCCCCGCTCACCGGTCGGCGGCTGGCCGTGGAACGGTCCCGTGTTGTGCCAGTCCCAGGCGTAGCGGAACACCGCGCGGGTGTAGTCGGCGTTGTGGAACTCGTCGTGCAGCGCTACGCGCAGTCCCGGGTAGGTCGCGTGGAACCCGGCCGCGACCTTGAGGATGGCGTCCAGGCCGACGACCTTCCAGGCAAAGGGAGCGTAAAGAATGACGTCTTCGTCGTACAGCTGGGCAAACGAATCCCAGTCCTGGGCACCCCAGGTCACGACGAATTTCTCTCCTAGCGAACTCATGGTTTCACCCCTTGTGATGGTGGCTACCCCGACCGACGCACCAGAGCGCCGGACTGTGACATGGCGCTGGCATCGGATGGCTGAACTCACGCGGAGTGACGCACTGCGGCTGGTCGAAAGCTTTGGAATAGGCCGATTGAGGGAACTAATCATTATCAAAGTTACGACATCTCTGGCCGCCTTGTGGGAAGTTGCGCAGGAGTGTGGACAGATAGGCGGGAAGAAACCAGAATCGGGTGTCGTAGCGGTGGAAAATAACGTGTGCGAGAGGTACGAGCCATGTGGCACCTGGTAGTCCTGGTTGTGAGGATCTCGTCAGCCAGATGACCTGTGGTGGTCCGCTGACGATGGGGGAACCGGAATGACGTTCACGTGCACGCCCCTGGGCGGGCTGGGTGGGGACGCGGCGGCCCAGCCGCCACGCTTCTTCGGTCAGCTGCCGCCGTTGTTCGGCAGGGACACGGATCTGCTGACGCTGACGGCACATCTGTGCAGGTCCGACACCCACCTTTCCACCCTGACCGGACCTGGTGGGGTCGGTAAGAGCAGGCTCGTGGCAGCGGCTGTCGACGAAGTCGGCCGGTTGACGTCGGTCACCGTCGTGCTCGCCGACCTGCACGACGTGGACACGGCGAAGGACGTGCCGTGGGTGATCGCCCGGGCTCTCGGCGAGCGTTTCGGGGGTGCGTTCGACTCCCCGGTCGCCGTGGCCGATCTGGCGTCGATCATT
Source organism: Actinophytocola sediminis (assembly GCF_054779715.1). Lineage (NCBI taxonomy): Bacteria > Bacillati > Actinomycetota > Actinomycetes > Pseudonocardiales > Pseudonocardiaceae > Actinophytocola > Actinophytocola sediminis. The sequence continues at coordinate 22,681 of NZ_BAAGXS010000024.1, forward strand.
CCGCCGGACCGCACGGTGCTCCTGGTGCTCGACGGTTGCGAGCAGGTGGCGGAGACGGTGGTCGCCGTCGTGAGCGACCTGCTCTCCAACCGCAATCGCCTGCGGATACTCGTCACGAGCCGGCGGCCGCTGCGATTGTACGGGGAGCGGCTGTTGCCGCTGTATCCGTTGCCGACGCCGCGCTGCGCACCCGTTGACGCCGTGACGGAGTTGCAGGAGTACCCGTCGGTGGCGCTGTTCGTCGACAGGGCCAGGGCGGTGGATCCGTCTTTCGCCCTGACGGCCGAGAACGGGGGGCCGGTCGCGGAGATCTGTGCACGGATGGACGGCCTGCCGCTGGCGATCGAGCTCGCCGCGTCGCGATTACGACTGTTCTCGGTCGGCGCCCTGGCGGCCCGACTGCGTGCTGGCGACTACGGCGCGGTCGGCAAGAACATGGGCAAGTCTCCCCGGCACTGGTCGGTCCACGCGCTCACCCAGGGCAGTTTCCGGCTGCTCGACGCGGAGCAGCAGCGCCTGCTGTTGAGGGTCGCGGTGTGCGCGAGACACGTTGGGCTACATACGGTCGAAGACCTCGGCGGGTTGGCGTCGCACCAGATGGAGCACGTCCTGGAGCCGTTGGTCGCACTCAGCCTCGTCGCGGTGCGGCGCGGCGCGGGGGACCCGCGGTTCGCTGTGCTGGAGACGGTTCGAGTGTTCTGCCTCGACCGGCTCAGGGAGCTCGGCGAGCTGGTCGAGGCGAGATCCCGGCACGCGGAGCACTTCCATGATCTCGCCGAGCGCGCGCGACCTCAGCTGACCGGCCACGACCAGGGTCACTGGCTCGGTGAGCTCGAGGCAGCACAGCATGACCTACAGGGCGCGATGGAGTTCCTGCTGGACCAGGGCCGGTCGAGCGAGGCCGCGAACATCACGGCGGCGATGCACCGGTTCTGGCTGGTCCACGGACATCTGAAGGTTGGCTGCCGCCACCTCGCCGACGTGTTGGCGACGACGGCGATCACCCCGTCGCTGGACGGTGAGCTGAACGCGGCGCGGGGTGCGCTGGCCGCGGCGATGGGTGACGTGTTGCTCGCGTCGGAGTCGTTCCATCGGGCGAGCAAGGCCTATCGAGCGTGCGGCGACCAGGACCGGGAACATGCCGTGCTCGCGCAACGCCAGGCGGTTCTCCAGTACGCGGGCGAAGGACTGAACGGCCGACTGGTCGACTATGTGATCCGGTCGGCCGTCCGCGCCGAAGCTCCGGCGGAGATCGGTGACGCGGCGCTCGCGCTCGCCATGTCCGACCACGATCTCGAACGCCGTGAGCAACTGCTGGATGCCGCCAGGCAGGCGTACGCACGTCACCATGACGCGCGCGGCACCGGCCTGGTGCTCGCCGAGCAGGGCGAGGTCGCGCTGGCACGCGGTCAGGTCGACGTGGCGGAACGGTCGTTCAGGCTGAGTCTGGAGAAGTTGCGGTCGGTCGGCGAGCGCACCATGTTGCCGACCGTGCTCGACGCGTACGCATTCCTGTTGTCGCAACAGGTTCCGGGGCAGGAGGATAGGGTCGTCCGGGTGATGTCGGCGAGCTCGTCCCTGCGCAAGGCCACCGATGCGTCGCCGCTGCGAACCCGGCGATCCTCACCGGTGGGGCCGCTGCGCCAGTTGCGTCGCCAACTCGGCGGCCAGCACTTCGAGGACCTGTGGCACGAGGGGCGCCTGCTGAGCTCCGGCGCCGTGGTGGCCGAGATGCTGGCGGCGCCGCTGATGGCCGGCACCGGGCGGACGACCTCCGCGCCGAGGCAGGCGAAGCTCACGCCCCGGCAGTACCAGATCGCCTCCCTGGTCAGCAAGGGCCTCACGAATCGTCAGATCGCCAACCAGTTACAGATCTCGGAGTGGACCGCGGTCAACCATGTCCGGCAGATCATGCAGCGACTCGGCCTGCCTTCGCGCATCCACGTCGCCCAGTGGGTGTTGCAGGCCGGCGACACCGGGTCACTGGACGATCATGGTCTGTAGCACGTCGTGGTCGACCTTGCCGCAGGCGTCGCGGGGCAGGCTGTCCACGTGGATCAGGTTCGTCGGCAGGTACCACTCGGTCATGCCGCGCCAGGTCAGGAAGTCACGCAGGTCGGCAAGTGTCGGGCAGTGACCACGGGCCGCCACCACGGCCCAGGCCTGCTCGGCGCGGTCGGCTCCGTGGTGTCCGATCATCGCCACCTCCCGAACCGCCGGGTGCTGCTGGAGTTCCTTCTCCACCTCCTCGATCGGGATCATGAACATGCCGCCGATCCGCCGGTTCGCCCGGCCGGCGAAGCGGAACCCGCCACGGCCGTCGGGGTGGACCAGGTCGCCGGTGTCGAACCAGTCGTCGGCGGTGTCACATGGCCGGCGCACGTCCCGTTCACCGGAGGCGTTGGTGTGCCACATCGAGGAACACAGCGAGGGCCCACGTACCCACAGCCGGTGCATCCCGCCGGCACCCGGCACCGGACGCAGGTCCACCGACAGTCCTGGCAGCGGCCGGCCGTCGCTGTGCGCCGCCCACCTGTCGGGATCGTCCTCCCTGATCCGCACACCCATGCCGACCTCGGTCATGGCCCAGCAGGACCGGACCGGTACCTCGAACTCGTCGACCAGTTGGTGCACGAGGTCATCGGGGGTCGGTGCGGCACCGGTCTTCAACAACCGCAACGAGGGCAGGGCCCGTGGACGTGCCCGCTGGGCGTCGAGCATCTTGGAGAGGAAGACCGGGGCGCCGAAGAGCTGGGTCACCTCCGCGGTGGCGATCAGGTCGAGTTGCCGGTCGGCGTCCCAGACGTCCTGGTACACGCCGGTTCCGTTGGCCAGCAAGGGTCCCCAGATCGAGTAGAGCAGGCCCGCGCCGCCGGTGAGCGGGTGGGGCGTGCAGAACACGTCGTGCTCGTCCCACCCGCGTTCGACCGGCCGCGCGTGCCCGGCTATCCCGGCGAACATGGAGTTCTCGGTGTGTGCCACGGACTTTCGCTGCCCGGTGGTGCCAGAGGTCAACAGCATCAGCCGTGCCTCGTCCATCGCCGCGCCGGAGGGCAGGGGCGGCAGCATCCGGACCAGGTCCTCGTGCGGGGTGTTGAGGAAGTGGTCGGCGAAGTCGATCGCTCCGTTGTCCGGACGTTCCCCGTGCACGACTCGGAACCGCAGTTGTGGCAGTCTGCGCGCCATTTCCTCCAGGGCCGACGCCAGCTCGGCGCCCTGCCAGGTCTGCGGCGTGACACACAACCGGGCCCGCGCCTCGGCGAGGATCAGCTCCACCTCTCGTGGCCCGATGCTGGCCTGGATGGGTACGGCCACCGCGCGCAGCCACAGGCAGGCCAGCGTGAGCGCCGTCGTCTCCCACCAGTCCGGCAACTGGAAGGCCACCGCGTCACCCCGTCGGATGCCCAGGACCTGCAGCGCCGCGGTGAACCGGCGGACATAGCGCAGAAGCTCGCCGTACCGCACCGTGACGACCCGACCCGCCGCCGCGCGGTAGGCGATGATCGCGGGCCGGTCCGGGTGGGTGGCGGCGGTGTTGACGAGGTCGTGCAGAACGGACCGGTCGCGCCACCAGCCCGCGCGCCGATAGCGGGCCGCCAGCGACGGCGGCGGCCGCAGGCTGAACGGGTCGACCGTCATGACGACCGTTCTCCCGTTGCCCCGGCGGTGGCCGGTGTCTCCGATGACGGGGCGGGCGCCGGCCTGGGGTGCCGCGGCAACCACAGTGCGAGCACCATGCCGGCCAACTGGACGGCGGCGGTCAGGACCAGCGCCACGGTCGCGGCCGTGGTGAAGCCGCTGGCGAACACGTCCTGGGTGACCCGCGCCGTCTGCTCGGCGGCCTGTTCGGTCAGCCCGGGCGGTGGCGCGATCCCACCGCTCTGGCCGGTGCCGACGTCGAGGCCACGGTCCACGGCCGCCGCGACGCTGTCCTGGAAGCCGTCCCGCGCTTCCGGCGGCACCTCGTCCAGCCGCTGGCCTGCCTGGTCGGTCACCGCACTGGCGAGGCGGTTCTGCAACAGCAGGCCGACGACGGCCGCACCGAGCACGGTGCCGAGCTGGCGAGTGGTGGCGAGCACGCCGGACGCGGCGCCGGCCAGCTCCGGCGGGACGTCCCGCATGGCCAGCGTGTTGATCGGGGGGAACACCAGGCCCATGCCGATGCCGAACAGGATCAACCCCGGCATCAGCACCCAGGGGCTGGAGCCGGGCTCGGCCATCAGCCCCGCCAGCGCCAGACCTCCGCCGTAGAGCAGCAGACCGGGCACCAGGATCGCCCGGCCACCGATCTTGGTCACGAGGCTGCCCGCGAACGGGGAGAGGAACAGCGAGATCACCGAAGGTGGCACGAGTACCAGGCCGGCGACGACGGCGGAGAGGCCGAGCACGGACTGGAGGTAGATGGTCAGCGGCAGCAGCAGACCCACGGTGGCGAACAGGATCACCGATGACAGGGTCACCGAGATCGAGAACACCCGGTTGCGGAACAGCTGGAACGGCAACAGCGGGTCGCGGTCCTGCCGGCGTCGCTGCAGGAAGAAGAAGACGACGAACAGGACGAGCCCGGCGACGAGCACGGCGGGAACGGTGACGAACGAGAACACCGTGCCCCACCCGAAGCGCTGGCCCTCGATCAGGGCGAAGATCACCAGGAACAGCGCCACGGTCGACAACAGCACGCCGGGCAGGTCCAGCCGCGACCGGCGGCCCGAACGGGCGTTCGGCACGACCAGCACCGCCGCCACCACGGCGAGCACGCCCAGCGGCACGTTGATGAAGAAGATCCAGCGCCACCCGACGGAGCTGACCAGCAAGCCACCCAGGGTCGGGCCGGCGACGATGGCCAGCCCCGCGACCGCCGACCAGATGCCGAACGCCGTGCCCCGTTTCGCCGGCGGGAACACCGCGGTGATCAGTGCCAGCGTCTGGGGCATCAACACGGCCGCGCCGATGCCCTGCCCGATTCGGGTGACGATCATCTGTTCGGCCGACTCCACCAGGCCGCAGGCGGCCGATGCGACGGTGAAGATCACCAGCCCGGCGATGAACATGTTCCGCGACCCGAGCCGGTCACCGAGCCGACCGGACAGCATCTGCAGTGTGGCGAACGCCAGGGTGTACGCGTTGACGAACCACAACACCTGGTCGAGTGACGCCCCCAGCCCGGTGACCATGTCCGGGATGGCGATGTTCACGATCGTGGTATCCACCAACGTCATGAAGAAGCCAACGAGCAGTACGCTCAGTACCACCCACGGGTTTCGTTCCCGTGTCTGCATCCAGGTTCCTCCTCGGATCGCCTCGCTCCCAGTACCCGACGCAGCCGGGACCGAGACCGTGACATCTGGGGTCAGAGTCGCTCGATGTGTGGGGCGGGCACGAGGCGGTTGCGGCAGTCGAGGACGTAGCTGGCGTGGGTGGCGACCAGGTCGTAGTCGAAGGCGTCGTGGTCGGTGAGGATCACCACGGCATCCGCCGAGGTGATCTCCTCCACCGTCAGGCTCACCCGAGCGACCCGAGGGTCGATCGGTACGGTCTCCCGGACGTGCGGGTCGGCCGCCCGCACTTCGGCCCCGGTACGGATCAACGCCTCCGCCGCGCGCACCGCGGGAGACTCCCTGGCGTCACCGGTGTTGCGCTTGTAGGCCAGGCCGAGCACGAGCACCCGGGAGCCGTTGGCGGAGCGATGGCGTTGGTTGAGCGCCTCCACCAGGCGTTGGACCACGTACTGCGGCATCTGGTTGTTGACGTCGTTGGCCAGGTCCACGAACCGGAACCGTCGACCGAGCTGCCGTTCGACGCGCCAGGACAGGTACCGGGGGTCGACCGGCAGGCAGTGGCCGCCCACGCCGGGGCCCGGGTTGAACCGCATGAACCCGAACGGCTTCGACGACGCGGCACCGATGGCGTCCCAGATGTCGACCCCGAACTCGCGTGCCACCACGGCCATCTCGTTGACCAGCGCGACGTTCACGTGCCGGTAGGTGTTCTCGATCAACTTGGCCAGCTCGGCCGTCTTGAGGGAGGGCACCGGAACGGTCGACTCGACCAGGGTGTCGTAGAACTCACGCACTCGTCGCAGCGACTCGTCGTCCACCCCGGAGACGAGCTTGGGAGTGCGTTCGAACGTCCAGTGCTGGTTGCCGGGATCGATCCGTTCCGGGCTGTACCCGAGCTGGAAGTCCGGGCCCGGCGCCAGGCCGCTTTCCTTCTCCAGCAAGGCGCCGAACACGTCCTCCGTGGTGCCCGGGTAGGTGGTCGACTCGAGCACCACCAGCGCGCCGCGGGTCAGGTGCGGTGCGATCGCCATCGCCGCACTCTCCACAAAGGACAGGTCAGGCACGTCGTCGCGCAACGGGGTCGGCACGGTCACCACGGCCACGTCGAACCCGGCCAGCGCGGTCGAGTCCGTCGTCGGTTGGTAGTTGCCGAGCGTCAGCACCCCGGCCAGCCGCTCGTCGGACACATCCTGCACATAGGACCGACCGGAGCGCAGCCGCCCGATCCGGTCCCCGTCCACGTCGTAGCCGATCACCGAGTGCCCCGCCTCGGCCGCCCGCACGGCGAGCGGCAGGCCGACGTACCCCTGGCCGACGACCACAAGTTTCACCACAGCGATTCCCGGCTCAGCCGACATGGACGAACATGAGGTTCCCGGCCAGCAGCGCCACCACTCCCCATCGATGGATGGTGACACCGGCCTTCCGTGCGATCAACGGCTTTCCCGCGATCAGACCGTTGTAGGCCTGCCTGGCGCGCATGAACACTGTCGGCACCAGGAACAGCCCGAACCACAGTGGCGCGACCCCGAGTGCGAGCGCGACCACGATGACCACCGTCTCCAACAGACTGAGGCCGGCGATGAAACCGCGGTAGGTCGCGGGGGAGACCCGGGTGGCCAGGTTGATCCGGCCCGCCTCGCGATCGCCATCGACGTCGTTGATGTTGGAGTAGATGGAGACCATCAGGCTCCACAGTCCAAAGAGGAACGACTCGAGCCACATCAGCCCGGTCACCTCCTCGTTCACCATGGTGAACGGGACCAGCACGCAGAGACCGGTGCACAGCCACAGGGCCAGCTCCTGGCCACCCCGGTAACTGATCTTCAGGCCGTAGGAGTACTGGATGAACGCGAACGCGCACAGCGCTGCCCCGACGACGCCCAGGAGCGACACGTGCGGTGCGGCGGCGAACGCGATCACCCAGAGCGCCAGGCCGAGGATCGTGCACGTGTAACCGAAGCGGAGCGCCTGGGTCACCGTGAGCCTGCCGTCCAGCAGGGGTTTGCGATCCCTCGCGCGCAGGGACTGGGCGGGGTCGTAGTTGCGGGCGTCGCTGCCGTCCCGGAAACCGGTGACGTCGTCGAACGCCACGGTCGCCGCGACCACACCGACCCAGCCGAGGTTGAACAGGATGAGCACGATCCAGACCCTCGGCTCCTGTTGCACCGAGGGGGTCAACAGGGCGAACACCACGAGGATGCAGGTGTAGTAGTCCCAGAACGAGAGTTTGGCCAGCTTCACGTACGCGCGTAGCCGTTCCCCAGTCGGGCTCATGGCCGAGGTCATCGCGTCGAATCCCCCTCCGGTGCGGGCTTGCGGCCCACGGTGCTGATCATTACCTGGCTGAGCCAGTGGTTGTTCGGGTCGGCCATCTCCTCCAGGGCGAGCTCTATGCGCGCGTCGGTGACCAGGCCGGCCGCGGCGATCCGCGGCCACATGAACTCCAGCCACAACATGTAGTGCCTTGCCTGGTCCGAGCCGCCGCGGACCATCACGGTCCGGCCTTCCGCGGACGTCTCCAGCCCGGCCTCGAGCAACAACCGGAGGTCGACGTGGCCGCCACGCGGGTCATGGCCGGACTGGCGCATCAGGCCGTAGCCGGCAGTCCGGACGTCCTGCAGGAACTCCTCGGAGTGGAAGCTGCGGAACAACGTCGAGGAGTCGGTGTCCTCCAGGAAGAGCAGGCCACTGGGTCGCAACGCGCGAACCATCCGCGCCACCACGTCGGCCCGGTCGGGCAGGTGCTGCACGACCATCCTGGAGTGGATCAGGTCGAATGTCTCGGCCGGCAACTCGTCGACCCGCACGTCGTGCTGGCGCACCTCGACCTGCGGCAGGTCGGCCAGTGCCTGCCCGGGTACCCGTGGCTCCACCAGCCGCAGGATCTCCAGGTCGGTGACCAGGACCTGGCCGGTCGGGCCGACCCGGTCGGCCAGCCAGCGGGCGACCGAGCCGGATCCGGCGCCGATCTCCACACACCGCCAGCCGGCGGTCACGCCGAGGCGGTCCAGCCGCTCGAACGTGCCAGGGTCCCAGATGGCCTCGTTGGTACGCAGCCGTTCGGTTTCCTTGACCCAGGTCGGGTCGAATACGTATTCCTTCTCGGAGACGGTGCTCATGGCTCTCTCAATCGAAGAACTCGCATACGGTGTCCGCGATGAACTCGACGTTCTGGTCGGTCAGATGCGGCCAGATCGGGATGCCGAGATTGGTGGCGCTCGCCTGCTCGGCGTTGGGCCAGCGCTGCCCTTCCGGTGCCCACGCGGAGAACGCGGGCTGCAACGGCAGGGGGGTCGGGTAGTAGATGTGGGTGCCGATCTGTCGGTCGCTGAGGTAGGCCCGCAAGTCCTCCCGGCGGTCCACCAACAATGAGTAGACGTAGTAGCAGCGGCCGTTGCGGCCAGGGGGCGGAGCCAGCACGCCGCGGTCGGCGAGCGGGGCGAACCGCTCGGAGTAGTAGTCCGCGATCTGTGCGCGCCGCTCAAGGCGATCGGCGAACGTGGGCAGCCGGTGGAGCTGGAACGACGCGATGATCTCGTCGAAACGGCTGTTCTGGCCGATCCGGTGGTGGGTGAAGCGATGTCTGCCGTCCTGTCCGTGGTTGCGCAACATCCGGCACAGCGTCGCCAACTCGTCGTCGTCGGTCAGTACCATGCCGCCCTCGCCGGTCGTGCCGAACGCCTTGACCTGGAAGAAGGAGAACACGCCGAGGTCGCCCCAGCGGCCGGCCGGCACGCCGTCGAGCACCGCGCCCTGCGCCACCGCCGAGTCCTCGATCACCGGCAGTCCGTACTCGAGGCCGAGCTTGCGGAACTCCGGCATGGCGGCCATGATCGAGAAGATGTGCGCCGGCATCAGCGCCTTGGTCCGTTCGGTGATCAGTGCGGGGACCTGTGCGGGGTCCATCACCATCGTCCACGGGTCGACGTCGGCGAAGACCGGGGTCGCGCCAATGTTGATCACCGAGCTCGCCACCGGCTGGCAGCAGAACGCGGGCACGATCACCTCGTCGCCCGGCCCGATCCCCAGTGCTCGCACGCAGAGTTCCAGCGCACCGGTCGCGCTGCCACACGCGATCACGTGCCTGGCCCCGGTTTCGGCGCGCAGCGCGTCCTCCAGCGCCTTGGTCTGCTCGCCGAGGATGAAGTGCTGGCTGGCTCCGGTTCCGTGGCGGTACACGATGTCGAGCAGTTCCTGGCGATCCTGCTCGAACAGGTCCGGTGGGAAGAAAGGCAGCGTGGTCATGTCCGGCTCCCGGTGTAGAACGCGCTGATCGCCGCACAGACCCGGTCGACCTCGTCGTCGGTGAGGTCCTGGTAGAACGGCAGCGCGACCGCGCGTTCGCAGGCTGCCTCGGCGTTCGGGAAGTCGCCCCGGCGGTAGCCGAGGTGTGCGAAGCAGGGCTGCAGGTGCAGCGGTGACGGGTAGTACACCTCGGTGCCGATGCCGTGCCGGGTCAGGTGTTCGACCAACCCGTCGCGGTTCTCCACCTCGATGGCGTACACGTAGAACACCGGGTCGCTCCTGACCTCACGCTTGGCCAGTGAGGGCAGGCGCAGCACGCCAGGTACCGCGCGAAGGCGTTCGGTGTACGCCTCGGCGAGCGCGGCTCGGCGGGTGATGTTCGTGTCCAGGTGGGGGAGTTTGCCCATCAGGACACAGGCCTGAATGTCGTCCATCTTGCTGTTGGTGCCCGACCTGCCGGACAGGTTGGAGATACCGGCGATGTGGTCGGTGGTGCGGCCCATCCGGCCGTGGTGGCGCAGGATCCCTGCCAGCTTGGCCACCTCGGGGTCGTTGGTCAGGATCGCGCCGGCGTCGCCGAGCGCGCCGAGTGTCTTGGTGGGGAAGAACGACAGCACCCCGCCCTTGCCGAGCAGCCCCGCGTGTGTGCCGTCCCAACGCATGCCGATCGACTCCGCGCTGTCCTCGACCAGGGCCAGGTTGTGCCGTGCGGCGACCTGACCGATTCCGGTCATGTCGGCCATCTGCCAGAACAGGTGGGTCGGCATGATCGCGGTGGTCCGCTCGGTGACCGCGGCCTCGGCCGAGTCCGGGTCAAGCGAGTAGCTCTCCGGGTCGATGTCGGCGAACACCGGCTTGGCCAGCGCGAGCGCGACCGACGACGCGGTCGCGACGAAGCTGAACGCCGGCACCACGACCTCGTCGCCGCGCTCGACGCCCGCCGCGCGCAGCAGCAGGGTCAGTGCGTCGGTACCGCTGTTGACGGCCAGCACGTGCGCGGCGCCGGTGTAGTCGACCAGCATCTCCTCCAACTCCACGACCTGCCGGCCGTGTGAGTACTTGCCTCGGTCGAACAGGGCATTGAGGTGACGGCTGATCTCCGGCCAGCAGTGTCTGAACGAGGAGGCCTGCGTGAAGAAGGAAATGGGTGACGCGGGCACTGAGTTCACCTAGTCGCCCTCCAGAATTCGTTATGCACCTGCGTGAGCCGCAGTCTGAGATGAAACCTAATGGAGATCTTTTCGGATAGGCAATAGCAATACCTTGGCTGGGTCGCGGCATTGATATGGCTGACATCAGCCATGCGGCCGAGATGTGCGCCGTATTGCCTGTTCAGCGTAGCCCGTGGAACGCGAACGCCTGGTCGTGAACGGGGTCCGACGACCTGGAAGGGCTTGACGGCCATCTTCTTTCGAGTGAGCCTGGGGATATCTCAACGAGGCGGCGGGGCCGGGTGAAACGCCTAACCTGGCGGCACGCATGGCCCGTGAAACCTCGTTCCCACTGCTCTGGGGAATAGAAATGGACCCTGCGAACGACCCGAGCGAGTCTGTCGGGAAGACAGTTGTTCTGGCCGAACCGCGAAGTTTTTGTGCCGGTGTGCGGCGCGCCATCGAAATTGTCGAGCAGGCGCTGGAGAGGTTCGGCCCACCCATCTACGTCCGAAACCAGATCGTGCACAACCAGCACGTGGTCCGTGCGTTGGAACAACGTGCTGTCCGTTTTGTGAGCTCCACCGACGAGATTCCGCACGGCGCGGTCTGTGTGCTGTCCGCCCACGGTGTCTCACCCGCGGTGCGTGCCGAGGCCGAGGCCCGTGACCTGAGGGTGATCGACGCGACGTGCCCGCTGGTGTCCAAAGTGCACCAGCAGGTGATCCGGGCGGCCAGGGACGATCGCACCGTCCTGCTCGTCGGCCACATGGAGCACGAGGAGGTCGAGGGCACCTATGGTGAGGCGCCCGACCGGACCTTCGTGGTCAGCAGTGCGGACGAGGTGCGGCAGCTGGACCTGCCGAACGACACGCCGGTCACCTACGTCACCCAGACCACGCTGTCGATCGACGACACCCGCGAGGTCGTGGACGCGATCGCCGCGCGCTTCACCGACCTGGTGGGCCCGGGGACCGACGACATCTGCTACGCCAGCCAGAACCGGCAGGTCGCGGTGAAGGCGCTCGCCAAGCGCACCGAGGTGGTGCTGATCGCCGGTTCGGCGAACTCCAGCAACACCGTGCGCATGGTGGAGGTCGCGCAGCAGGCCGGTGTGCGGTCCTACCTCGTGCCCGACATCGAGGACCTGGACGAGCGCTGGCTGCGGCACGTCGACTCGGTCGGGGTGAGCGCGGGTGCCAGCGCGCCGGAGTTCCAGGTGGACCAGTTGCTGGCACGGTTGGCCGAACTCGGTTTCGACCGGATCGAGCTGGAGGTCACCGCCTCGGAGGCGGACATCAGCTTCAAGCTGCCCTCCGCCGCGGTCGGCGCGGGCGAAGCGAAGGAGCCAAGCTGACGTGCCACGCACACTGATCGTCGGTCTCGGCCGGGCTGGTGCCGGCCTGCATCTGCCTGTGCTGCGCAAGCTTCGGGCGACCTGGCCCAGCCAGCTTCCGTTCGTGGCGGTCGACCCGCAGGCGCACACCGTCTCGCCGGGGTCGGACGTACGAGTCGTCGCATCGCTCGCGACGGCCGCCGGGTTGGTGGACCCGGTCCGGACCGTGGTGCACGTGTGCACACCGCCGGGCGAGCGGCCTGAGCTGCTGCGTGAGCTCGCCGAGCTCGGCTTCCGCGACATCATCGTGGAGAAGCCGGTCACCACCGACCGGGCGGCACTGGCGGCCATCCTGAACCTGGCCGACGCCAGGGGACTGCGGCTGGCGGTGGTGGCACCCTGGCTGGCGAGCAAGCTGACGGCCCGGCTCACCGAACTGGTGACCGCGGGCGAACTCGGTGCGCTGCGGGCCATCGAGATCCACCAGAGCAAGCCGCGCCTGCGCCGGTCCCTGGCAACCGCCGGACATCCCACCGCGTTCGACGTCGAGCCGCCGCACTCGCTCGGCGTGTGCCTCCAGTTGGCCGGCGCCGCACGGCTGATCGACGCGCGCCTTTCCGACATGGTCATCGGCACCACGGTGATTCCCAACATGGGCTCGGCGGAACTGGTGCTCCACCACGCCACGGCGACCAGCCGGATCGTGTCCGACCTCGCGTCCCCGGTCCGGGAACGCCGGATCGAGCTCGACTTCGACCGTGGTCACGTGATCGGTCACTACCCGGGCAGCGAGGACGACCACTACGCCCACCTGCACGTCGCGGTCGAGGGACGGCCATCGACCAGGGAGGTCTTCCCGGACGACGCCCTGACCGAGTACATGGCCGACACCTACCTCGGTTTCCAGCAGGGTAGGGACTTCCGGCCGGAACTGGCGATCGCCTGCCAGGTCGTCGAACTGTTGGCGGACGCCAAGGACCTGTGCCTCACCGGAACGGAGGCCGCCAGTGTCGGCTGATCCTGCCATCACCCTTGCCGGGATCGGGGACGAGGCTGGTCCGTCGTTGGGTGAACAGATCGAGGCCCACCGCCGGCTCGGCTGGCGCACCATCGAGCTGCGTACGGTCGACGGCGTCGCGATGGCCGACCTGGAGGACGCCGCGTTCGACGACGTCGCCGAGACGCTCGACCGGGCGGGGCTTCGCGTGGTGTGCGTCGACTCGCGGATCGCCAACTGGGCGCGGCCGATCACCGGGGACTTCGCGCTCGACCTGACCGAGCTCGACCGGCTGGGTAAACGCTGTGCCGCGCTCGGCACGCGGTACGTGCGGGTGATGTCCTACCCGAACGACGGGCTCGACGAGGACGAGTGGGGCTCGCGGGTCCTGCGGCGGATGCGTGTGCTGGCCGAGCGGGCCGCGGACGCCGGGCTGGTGCTGCTGCACGAGAACTGCGCGGGCTGGGCGGGCGCGGACGCCGGCCGTGCCCTTCGCCTGATCGAGGAGGTCGACAACTCCGCCCTGCGCCTGCTGTTCGACATCGGCAACGGCCTGGCCTACGGCTACCAGGCCCACGACCTGCTGGTGCCGTTGCTGCCGTTCGTCGAACACGTCCACGTGAAGGACGCCCGCGGCCTGAACGGCGAGGTCGTCTACACCCTGCCCGGCGAGGGCAGCTGCCGGGTCGCCGACTGCCTGCGGCTGTTGCTGGACGCCGGGTTCACCGGCACCTGGACGATCGAGCCGCACCTGCGGGTTCGCCCACACGAGGGGCGTTCGGCCGCCGGACCTGATGGGGTGACGAGGTTCGTGGAGTACGGGCGCGCGACCGAACGCCTCGCCGCCGGCCTGCGGGGGTTCCCGTGCTGACCGAATCCGATCGGACGCTGTTGCTGCACCTGCTGGAACTGCCCACCGCGGGCCCACTGGAGGTGGGACCCGACGGGCCAGCGCCACAGCTGTGGGCGGCGCAGCGCCGCTACGCCGAGGCCGCGGCGGAGTTGGGCTTCACCGTCGTGTCGCACGAGGCACCGGACCCACCCGTCGGTGAGGACGTGCCGCGCTCGGTTCGCCTTGCCGTGGCGGCCGATCCCCGGTTCCTCGCCGACCAGCCCAGTCTAGTGCTGCGGCTCGGACCGAGCCTGCCGCAGCCCGACACGCTCATGTTCAACGTCCACCTGGACACCGTGGCCGGGATGGAGCCGGTCGGCTACGACGGCTCGGTATTCCGTGGCAGGGGCGCGATCGACGCGAAGGGCCCGGCCGTCGCGCTGCTGTCCGGGGTTCGCGCGGCACTGGCCGGCCACCCAGCACTCGCGCGGGACACCAGCGTGCTGATCCAGGTCGTGTCCGGGGAGGAGGGCGGCGCCATGGGAGTCTTCGGCACCCGACAGCTCGTGGCGAAGGGGTACTACGGCCGGCTCAACCTGTTCTGCGAACCGACGGGAATGCGTGTCCTGACACGGTGCACGGCGGCGATGACGGCGTGTGTCCGGGTGGACGGTGACGACGCGATCGACGACAACCCCGAGGTCGGTCACAATGCGACAGTCCTGCTCGGGTTCATCAGCCAACGGCTCGCCGACGTGCTTTCCCGACATACCGTCGATGGACGGGCCTGCATCGCGGGAGTCCACACTGGACATCTGCACAACCGCGTCTACGGCACGGGCCGGTTGATGCTGAACCTCTCCTACGGCCGCAACCGGACGGGCCGCAGGCTGGTCGATGTGGTCGAGTCCGAGGTCCGCTCCGCGCTGCGGGATTTCCGTGCGCACTACCGCGACAACCGCGACCTGGCCCGCACGGCGACGGACGCCAGCGCCATCACCACGATCGAATGGCACAAGCGTGGCCTGCCCGCGCTGGAGCCAGAAACCGACGAGTGGACAACCGAGCTGCTCGGCCCCGGGCTCGCTCGTTGGCCGGCCGACGAGCCGGCGTTCACCTGCGATGCCCTGTGGATGGCCGGCCTTCCCGGAGCTCACACGGCCGTTCTCGGGCCGGGGACCCTCGCGACCAACCACGCGCACGCGGAGGGGGAGTACGCCACGGAGGCCGAACTGGCGGAGTTCGCCGCCGGCGTCTCGACGATCGTCCAGCGTTTCGCGCTGCGGAAAGCCAGCTTCTCGGAGGGGAGGGCGCCGTGACGGATCTGATCGGTACCACAACGACGGTGCGGATGGCGTACGAGGAACTCGTGACGTTAACCGCGGCGGCATTCGCCGACCGTGGTGTTCCGCAGGAACGGGCACGGCTCGCCGCCGAGGCGTTGTGCTACGGCGACCTCACCGGGATGTCCTCGCACGGCACGGCGAACCTGACCAGGCTGTACCTGCCGGCGATCGACGACGGCCGGATCGACCCGACGGCGACACCGGTGACCCTGGCCGACACCGGCGCCGCGGTGCTGCTCGACGGCAGGCGGGCGTTGGGCCTGTGGTCGGCCACCCACGCACTGGACCTCGCCGCGACCCGTGCGCTGGACACCGGGATAGCGATGGTGTCCGTGCGTGACGCCACGCACTTCGGCTGCGCCGGCTACCACACCGGGCGACTGGCACGACGGCACCTCGTCGCGGTGCTCGCGTCGAACTGTGGCAGGCAGCGCATCGCCCGCCCCCCTGGCGGACGGCCGGCGGTACTCGGCACGAACCCGCTCAGCATCGCCTCTCCCGCCGGCCGGCAACACCCCTATGTGCTGGACATGAGCACCACCGTCGTGCCGACTGGCCGGATCCGGGCGGCGCACCGCGCGGGGGAGGCCGTTCCCGAGGGCTGGTTGGAGGACGCCGCCGGCCGACCGGTCACCGACCCCGGCGAGTTCGACCGTGGACAGGCCTACCTGCGCTGGCTCGGCGGTGACCCGGCGACCGGCGCGTTCAAGGGTTACGGGCTCGGGTTGTTCGTCGAGGTGCTCGCCGCGCTGGTTCCCGGCGCCGGTCTCGGTCCCGAGCCGGCGGCGCTGGCCGGTGGGGGAGAGCCGACGGGCAGCGACGACGACATCGGGTTCGTCGCACTGGTCGTGGCGCCAGGCGCGCTCCGGCCGATCGACGAGTTCCTCGACCAGGCCGACGGGCTGTTCACCACCCTGCTCGACTGTCCGCCGCTGACGCAGGGCCAGACCGTCAGCTATCCCGGCTGGCACGAGGCGGAGCAGGCCGTAGACGCGACCGAAAACGGCGTGCTGTTGCCGATCGAGCGGTATCGCGAACTTCGGGACCTGGCCGCGGAACGCGGTCTTGACCTTCCTCGCACTGGAGGCGTGGCGTGACGCGAACCCACATCGGAATCATCGGACTCGGGGTGATCTCCCGGTTCTACGTCGACGCGTTCGCGAGTCTGCCCACGTTGAAGCTCGCGGCCGTCTGCGACCTGCGGCCCGAGGCGCTGGCCCCGTTCGCGGGCGATGTGCAGTGCTACACGTCCCACCAGGACATGCTGGAGCAGGGTGTGCTCGACGCGGTGGTGGTGAACGTGCCCAACGACGCGCACGTGCCCGTGTGCCGGGACATCATCGAAGCCGGGTTGCCGGTCTGTGTCGAGAAACCACTGGCGATCGACCTGGACGAGGGACGTGAGCTGGTCGCACTCGCCGCCCGGCAGGGAGTTCCCCTGTTCACCTCGTTGCACCGCCGGTACAACTCCAACGTACTGGCGCTGCTCAACTCGCTTCCGTCCGACCAGCCCGTGGCGTCGCTGACCGTCCGGTACCTGGAGCGGATCGAGGAGCATGTCGGGGCGGACGGCTGGTACCTGGATCCCGAGCGCTGCGGCGGTGGGTGTGTGGCCGACAACGGTCCCAACGCCTTCGACCTGGTGCGGTTGTTCCTCGGCGACGTCACCGTGGTGGACGCGCAGGTCGAGCGGGACGCGGCCGGTGTGGACCGCAGCGCGCGGATCTCCATGCGGGCCAACAGCGGCGCCGCCGTGGTGGTCGAGCTCGACTGGAGCTATCCCGGTGAGGTCAAGGACATCGACATCGAACTCGCCGACGGCACCCGGCTGCGGGCCGACATGCTCGCGGGATACCCCGAGTTCAAACAGTCACTGGCACACGAGTACGTCGGCGTACTGGCCCACTTCAGCGAGAGTCTGACCTCCACGTCGGCCTGCGATCCGTCGGCCGACGGGTTGGCCGCGCTGGAGTTGGTGAATGCCGTGTACAGCAGGGAAGCGAGCGTTGGGGAATGAACAAGAGCGAGGACGGCGACAAGCGGGCGGTAAGCGGCACCCTGGTCAAGGTGTTGACCCACAGCCGGGTCGATCGCGGCATGCGCCTGGAGGAGTTCGCGAGCAGGTGCGTCCGGCAGGGTGAGGTGCACGAGCTCGTCACCACGGACCAGACCGATCACGCACCGGGCGCCCGGGTCGACCGGGTGGGCTTCCTTGGGTTCGTCGAGGTGCGACGGGCCGGCGTGATCGACCGCGGTGACCAGTTGTGGATCGGCCAACGACTGGTCGGCACCGTGCTCGGCTTCGACTCCTGCCATTTCCCGAACCACTACAACGTGCTCGTCACCGCCGGTGAGCTGGTCACGGGTCAGTTGCTCGGACTGGCGCCGGAGGCCGATGTGGTTTTCCAACAGCAGCTACCGGCACTGATGAGGGGATGAGTATGTCGTTACTGAACGAGATCCGGTGCCCTGCGGACCTGCGCGGTCTTGGCGATCCGGACCTGGGTGCGCTCGCCGAGGAGATCCGCGATCGGCTCCTGGTCGAGGTGTTCCGCAATGGTGGTCACCTCGGCCCCAACCTCGGTGTCGTCGAGCTCACGATCGCACTGCACCGGGTGTTCGACTCGCCTCGCGACAGCATCGTGTGGGACACCGGACACCAGACCTACGTGCACAAGATGCTGACCGGGCGCGCGGGGAGGTTCGCGGACCTGCGCAAGCGAGGCGGACTCTCGGGTTATCCGTCCAAACTGGAGTCAGAGCACGACATGGTGGAGAACTCCCACGCGTCCACCGCGTTGTCCTATGCGGACGGTCTGGCGCGGGCGAACCGGTTGCGCGCCAGGAAAGCACACGTGGTCGCCGTGATCGGCGACGGGGCGCTGACCGGCGGCATGGCGTGGGAGGCGTTGAACAACCTGGCCGTCGCGAAGGACCGGCCACTTGTCGTGGTCGTGAACGACAACGGCCGCTCCTACGCGCCGACCGTCGGTGGTCTCGCGGACCACCTGCGAGACCTGCGGGATCGCCGGCACTCGCGGTCGATGTACGAGAACCTCGGCCTGTCCTACGTTGGACCCGTCGACGGTCACGACCGCGTCGCCGTCGAGTCGGCGTTGCGCGACGCCCGTGACCGTGGGGACACCGTGATCGTGCACTGTGTCACGCAGAAGGGGCGTGGGCACCCGCCCGCCGAACAGGACGAGCGGGACCGCATGCACGCCGTGCGCGCCGCCGCGGCCAGGAGTTCCGGCCCGAGTTGGACGAGTGCGTTCGGTGAGGAGCTGCTCGCCGCCGCGAACCGCAGGCCGAACCTGGTCGCGCTGACCGCGGCGATGCTCGAACCGACCGGGCTGCAACCGTTGCGGGACGCTCATCCAGATCGCGTCGTCGATGTCGGCATGGCCGAGCAGCACGCGGTCACCAGCGCCGCGGGAATGGCGATGGGCGGCCTGCGGCCTGTCTGCTGCGTGTACGCGACCTTCCTCAACCGGGCCTTCGACCAGGTTCTGATGGACGTCGCACTGCACCGGCTGGGGGTGACGTTCGTGCTCGACCGCGCCGGGATCACCGGCGAGGACGGGCCATCGCACAACGGTCTGTGGGACCTCGCGACCTTCCAGGCCGTTCCGGGAATGCGCATCGCCGCACCCCGTGATCAGGCGACGCTCCGCCGGCTGCTGACCGAGGCGTTGGACGTCGAGGACGCACCGACGATGCTTCGCTTCCCGAAGGGCTCGGTCGGTGCGGACATCCCCGCGGTCGACCAGGTTGGCGACGACACCGACGGTCCGGTCGACCTGCTCGTCGCCGACGGCGTCGACGCACTGGTGATCGCCGTCGGTTCGATGGCCGGCCCGTGCGTCGAGGCGGCAGAACAGTTGGTCGCGCACGGGATCGCGTGCACCGTTGTCGACCCGGGTTGGGTGAAACCGGTCAACCCCGCGCTGGTCGAGCTGGCGGCCGGGTTCAGGGTCGTGGTGACCGTCGAGGACGGGATCCGGGACGGTGGTGTCGGTGAGGCCACCGCGGCGAGCCTGTGGAACGCGGGGGTCGTGCCGGCCGAGTTGCGGGTACTCGGTGTGCCGACTCAGTTCCTGACGCACGGCTCACGTGCCGAACTGCTGGAGGAGTTCGGGCTCACCGCCGGGCGGATCGCCGACCGGATCGCCGACGCGGTTGCCGCCAGCGCGGTCCGGGGGACGCTCGACTCCATGCTGGAGAAGGAAGTCCTGCGATGACAATTGTCCCTTTGGGAATGCCGGAACCGGCGATCGCGCCGCTCGCGCCGCGCCGCCGCGCACGTCGGTTGATGGTGCGTGATGTCCCCGTCGGCGATGACGCGCCGGTCTCGGTCCAGTCCATGACCACGACCGTGACGGCCGATGTGGACAGCACGCTGCAGCAGATCGCGGAACTGACGGCGGCCGGATGCCAGATCGTGCGGGTCGCGGTTCCGTCACACGACGACGCCGAGGCGCTGCCGGTCATCGCCCGCAAGTCGCAGATCCCGGTGATCGCCGACATCCATTTCCAGCCGAAGTACGTGTTCGCCGCGATCGAGGCCGGCTGTGCCGCGGTACGGGTGAACCCGGGCAATATCAGGAAGTTCGACGACCGGGTCAAGGAGATCGCGCACGCGGCGAAGGACCACGGCACGCCGATCCGGATCGGCGTGAACGCGGGCTCGCTCGACCCGAGGCTGCTCGCGAAGTACGGCAAGGCGACGCCGAATGCGCTCGTCGAGTCGGCACTGTGGGAGTGCTCGCTGTTCGAGGAGCACGGTTTCACCGACATCAAGATCTCGGTGAAGCACCACGACCCGATGGTGATGATCGAGGCCTACCGGCAGCTGGCCGGGAAATGCGACTACCCGCTGCACCTCGGCGTTACCGAGGCCGGTCCCACGTTGCAGGGCACGGTGAAGTCCGCGGTGGCCTTCGGTGTGCTGTTGGCCGAGGGGATCGGGGACACCATCCGGGTTTCGCTGTCCGCGCCACCGGTCGAGGAGGTCAAGGTCGGGATCCAGATCCTGGAGTCGCTCGGACTGCGGGAACGGCGGCTGGAGATCGTGTCCTGCCCGTCCTGCGGTCGTGCGCAGGTGGACGTCTACCGACTGGCCGAAGAGGTGATGAGCGGCCTGGACGGAATGGAGATCCCGATGCGCGTGGCCGTGATGGGTTGCGTGGTCAACGGTCCTGGCGAGGCCCGCGAGGCCGATCTCGGCGTGGCCTCCGGCAACGGCAAAGGACAGATCTTCGTGAAGGGCGAGGTGATCAGGACCGTGCCGGAGCACCAGATCGTGGAGGCCCTGATCACGGAGGCGATGAAGCTGGCAGAACAGATGCGGGACGCGGGCGTCGTGTCCGGCGAACCACAGGTCACGGTGTTCTGAGAAGAGGTGCGCACAATGGGAAACGTCCCCATCCAGGTCCCCATCCACCTCGACGTCACCGCCCCGGGCGGCGGGACGTGGCGGCTCGCTGGTGAGCTGCACCTGCCGGCAGGTGACCAGCCGGACACCGTGCAGGTGTTGTTGTCCGGCCTGACCTATGACCGGCGGTACTGGCTCGTGCCGGGATCGAGCCACTACGTGCGGTACATGGTCGAGCGGGGGCACGCCGTGCTCGCGCTGGACCGGATCGGCACCGGTGAGAGCCTCCACCCACCTGCCGGCGAGGTCACCGTCCAGTCCAATGTGGACACACTGCACGAGCTCGTCCGGGCACTGCGGTCGGGGATCGCCGGGCTACGCCCGTTCACCAGGGTCGTCGCCGTCGGCCACTCGCTCGGCACGGGCATCGCCATCATCGGCGCCGCACAGCACCGCGACTTCGACGCGTTGGTGCTCACCGGCCTCTCGCACACTTTCGGCCCGCTGTACCTGGACGCGGTGGGCTCGGTGGAACCGGTCGCCGGCGGCCAGGAGGGGTACCTGACCACCCGGTCCGGTCAACGAAGGCTGATCTACGAGTTCGCGGGCGGAGTGGACCCGCGGGTGGCCGAGTACCACGAGGCAACCAAGTCCACCGTGACCATCGGTGAGGGCGCGACAGTGGACGAGATCTACCGGCGGGACCACTCGGCCGCCGTCGACGTCCCGGTGCTGTTGGTGATCGGCGGTGCGGACCAGCTGTTCGTCGGTGCCGAGCAGGAACGCGACTGGTACCCGGCGACCCCGGACTTCGAGCTGTTCGTCGTGCCGGAGGCCGCGCACTCGATCAACGTTCACCGCAGTGCCCCGCTGTGGTTCGACGCGGCGGCCCGGCAGCTCTCCCGGTGGGCGGAGTCCGCCCGTACCACCCCGGCCTGAGGAGGACTCAGATGTCAGACACCGACAACGGCCTCCACGCGGTGGTCCTGGGTGGCAGCCTCGCGGGAATCTGCGTCGCGGCGGCGCTCAGCCGCCACCTGGCCAAGGTGACGCTCGTCGAGCGGGACGCCTACCCCGACGGCCCGTACTGGCGCCGGGGCGTGCCGCAGTCCAGGCACACCCACAACCTGCTCGGCGCGGGTCAGCGGGCACTGGAACGGTTGTTCCCCGGCGTGTTGGCCGACCTTCGCGAGCACGGCATCGTCGACGTGCGGATGCCCAAGGACATGCTCGCGATGGTTCCCGGCGGCTGGATGGAACGCTTCACCAGTAGGCACGTGGTGCTGTCAGGCACCCGCGAGCTGATCGACTGGCGGGTGCGCGCTCACCTCGGCGCGCTGCCCAACGTCGAGATCCGGCAGGAGTGCGAGGCCCTCGGCCTGCTGGCGGACGAGAAGGCCGTACACGGTGTGCGGTTGCGCGACCGCGAAATCGGCGCCAGGAACGGCTGGGGCGAGTCCTACGACTTCGCCGCGGACTTCGTCGTGGACACGACGGGACGCAACTCCCAGTCGTCCAGCTGGCTGGCGGAGCTGCACTACGAACAGGTGGCGGAGAGCGTCGTCGACGCACGATGTGCCTATGCCACCTGTGTCTACGCGATTCCGCCTGGCCACGACGCCGACTGGAAGTGCATCCTCATCCAGTCCACTCCGGACGTGCCGCGCCAGGGCATCCTGAACCCGATCGAAGGCAACCGCTGGATGGTGTCGGTGTCCGGGGTCGGCGGTGAGCGTCCACCACTCGACCACAGTGGACTGCTCGAGTTCGCCAGGACGTTGCGCGGTACCGAGTTGTACGACCAGATCCGCCATGCCGAGCCGCTCACCGAGGTCCACGGCTCCGGCAGGACGGAGAACAGGCGCAGGCACTACGAGAGGCTCGACCGCTGGCCGGACCGGTTCGTGGTGGCCGGCGACGCGGTCGGCTCGTTCAACCCCGCCTACGGGCAGGGCATCTCGGTGGCGGCGGGGTGCGCCGTCGACCTCGACGACGCCTTCGAAGCGGCTGGGACCAGGGACACCGGCCGGATCCCGGCCGGGCTGGCGGCGGATCTGCGCGCACCGATCGCCCGCCGGGTCGACGGTGCGTGGATGCTCTCAGCGAACTCCGATCTGGCGTATCCCGGGGCCGCGCCGGGACCGCTGCCCGTGGCAGCGCGGCTCGCGCAGCGCTACATGGGGCGCCTGACGCAGGTGGCCACCACCAAGGGCCCCGCGGCGACCGCACTGCTCGACACCTATCACCTGCTGGCCTCACCCCAAGCCGTCTTCCACCCGCGTGTAGTCGCCGCGGTGCTGCGCGGCCCGAAATCCGAGGAGAAGTCGTTGACCGGCAATGGCGAGACGAACCGACTGCGGACCCTTTACCGCAAGCGCGCCAAGCACTACGACGTCATGTCCAACCGGCTGTACCTGATCGGCCAACGGACCATGGCCTACAAGCACCTGGCGATCGAGCAGCTGGCGCCACGACCGGGCGACACCGTGGTCGACGCGGGGTGCGGCACCGGCCACAACCTGCCGTACCTGTCAGAGGCCGTCGGTCCAGAGGGAAAGGTCATCGGCGTCGACCTGACCGACTCGATGCTGAACCTGGCCGAGGACCGGATCCGCGAGCACGGGCTGACGAACGTGACCCTGCAACAGGCCGACCTCATGACCTTCGAGTTCCCATCCGAGGTCGACCGCATCATCGCCTGTTTCTCGCTGACTCTGATGGAAGGCTACGAGGCGGTCGTGAAGAACGGCTACGACGCGCTCGTGTCGGGCGGACACTGGGTGGCTCTCGACTACCGCCTGCCGCACTGGTGGCCGCAGCGAGCTGTTCCGGCGCTCGGCCCAGTCATCGCCCCGTTCGGCGGCACACCCGACATGCTGCTCAACCGCCACCCCTGGAAGGCGATCGAGCAGGGCGCCGCCACCTCCCGAACCCTGACCCGCTACGGCGGCTGGGTCTACGTCACGACGGGAGTCGCCCCCTGACCCCAGCCTGGACCCGTGGATCGATGAGGTTCGTTGCCGGCGCGGACCTGAAGAAAGTGCCCTTCCAGGAGGTTCTTGAACTCTGTGCCGGACAAGCCTTTGTCGGCCAACAGGATGTGGCCGTCGCGGCGTGTCCGGCCAGGTCAGAGCGTTTCACGGTTCCGGTGACATAGCGGGAGTAGATGTCGAGGATGACATAGCATTTGCCGGCGGAGTTTCTTCAACTCGATCTGCTCAGCCGATTTATTCGCCCGTTTCACCGGTGACCCAGACTCGGTTTCGATTTGCGTGCGGAGGTGAGCACGTTCGTCGGCGCGCGTCGTTAGCCCGTAAGAGTGGTGTTCGCCGTGCTGGTGTGGGCGCGGTCGTCGGGGACGACAGACTTGACTTCGTGGATGGTTGGCCGGAGGTGCGCGATGTGGCCAGCGGTGGGGCTGTGGGCCCGGTCGTGCGGGCGGGGTTCAGCGACTACGTCTCGCTGCCGTCCTGGCAGCATGACCGTCTCCGGGTACCTCGTCAGTTGCCCTTGGCGGTGCGGGATTTCATCGGGCGGGTCGAGCACTTGGCCGCGCTGGACGCTCTGCTGACTCGGGACGAGGACGGTGGCCGCGGGGCGGTGATGATCTCGGCGCTGGATGGCACCCCTGGCGTCGGCAAGACCGCGTTGGCTGTGCGTTGGGCACACAGTGTCCAGCACCGGTTTCCTGGTGGCACGTTGTATGTGAACCTGCGCGGTTACGGGCCCGGCGCGCCTGCTGACCCGTGTGACGTCCTGGGCGGGTTCCTTGGCGCGCTTGGTGTGCCGCCGGAGGAGATCCCGTCGGGGTTGGAGGCGCGGGCCGGGTTGTACCGGTCGGTGCTGGCGGGGCGTCGGGTGCTGGTCGTGCTGGACAATGCCAACTCCGCCGGGCAGGTGCGGCCGTTGCTGCCCGGCAATCCTGGCTGCCTGGTGGTGGTAACCAGCCGGGCCAGCTTGACCGGATTGATGATCGGTGAGGGCGCGACACGGGTGACGCTGGGCCTGCTCACGCCGGACGAGGCCCTGGAGTTGGTCCGAACGATTCTTGGGCTGCGACGGGCCGAGGCGGAACCCGACGCGGTGGTCGAGTTGATCGGATCGTGCGCTCGGCTGCCGTTGGCTCTGCGGATCGCCGCCGGGCGAGTCGCGGCGCGTCCGCATCTCACTCTCGCTGAGCTGGTCGCCGAGTTGCGTAGCGACCTGGGGCGGTGGGACGCGCTCAGCGTTCCGGCCGACGAGGACACCGCTGTCTGGCCGGTGTTCGGCTGGTCTTATCACCTGCTCACCGGGGCGCAGGCGCGGATGTTTCGCCGGCTGGGGCTGCACCCCGGGCTCGAGATCAGCCCGCACGCCGCCGCGGCTGTCGCCGGCCTCGGGGTGGTCGAGGCTACGCGGTTGCTCGATTCCCTGGGTGAGTCGCACATGATCGAGCCGATCGCCCGGGATCGCTACCGTTTCCACGACCTCCTGCGGGCTTATGCCGCTGACCGGGTCGACCACGACGAGCCCCGGGAAGATCGTGACCAGGCCCGCCGGACCTTGATCGAGTGGTACGCACACCACGCCGTCGCCGCTGCGGTGGTGGTCTCGCCGATGCTCGCCGACTGGTTTGGCGGCACCTGTCCGAACGTGC
Organism: Actinophytocola sediminis; assembly: GCF_054779715.1. Classification (NCBI taxonomy): domain Bacteria; kingdom Bacillati; phylum Actinomycetota; class Actinomycetes; order Pseudonocardiales; family Pseudonocardiaceae; genus Actinophytocola; species Actinophytocola sediminis. Next base: position 47,880 of record NZ_BAAGXS010000024.1, read on the forward strand.
GTGTGTCGCCCGAGATAACGTTCGCCGGGCCCGCCGAGGCGTGGGCGTGGGCCGGTCGCGAGTATGTCAACATTCTTGCCGTGGTCCGTGTTGCCGCGCGCCACGGTCTGGACCGGTCGACCGTCGCCCTGGCGCGTGTCGGCGCGACGTTTCTGTCCTTGCAAGCGCTCTGGGACGAGGCACTCGAAGTCTGCCGCGCCGGGCTGGCCGCCGCCCGTCGTCTCGGCGATCGCACCGCCGAATGCCGCATGATGGAGAACCTGGCTCTCCTGCTGTGGAGCGTCGGTCAGCCGCAGGAGGCCGACGACGCTATGCGGGTCGCCCTGACGCTGGCCCGCGGGATCGGTGACCAGCGGCTGGTCGCGGAGGTGCTGCATCACCTCGGCTGGTTGTCCGTCGACCGGAAACTGTTCGCCGAAGCCAAGGACTACCTGTTGGCGGCGCTGCCGCTCAGCCTCGGCGCACAGGACGGGCGCATGGAATACCTCGCCGAGTGCCATCTCGGCGTGGCGTACAGCGGGCTGGGTGAACATGATCGGGCGCGTCGGCACATCGAGCGGAGCCTCGCTCTGCTACGGCGGACCGACCACGTCGGCTACGACTCCTACCTGCTGACCCGGTTGGCGCAAGCCCGGCAGGCCGCCGGCGACCACGACGAGGCGATCGGCCTGTGCGAGCAGGCTCTCGACCGCGAGCGCCGCCATCACCCTTCCCGGCCGCAGGATCACGCCGTCACCCTCGACACCCTGGGCACCTCGCTACGACATATCGGAGACATCGCCCGCACGATCGAGTCATGGCGTGAGGCGCTGGCGATCTTCGACAAGTTCGGTGACCACCGATCGGACGACCTGCGTGAGCGGCTCAGCGGCCTGGAGATCCCCTGAACCGGATGCATGATCATCGGCATGTCGGCGCGTGGATGTGGCGAAGCCCCTGGTAGCAGAGCTATCGACCAAGATCGTTCTGCTGGTCCCCAGGGGCTTCATGCGTTGCTGGCGCTTGGTCCGGGTCAGCAGGCGCTGCTGGTGTTGGTGTATCTGCGCAAGGAGTGAGCTGTTCGCCGAGGTCGGCGCCGGGGTGCCGACCATTCATGTAGCTTACAATAACAATGTTCGAATAGGGCTTTGGTGAGGTGATCGTGTAGTGGCGGAATGGGTAGATGGCATCTTTGTGGATAAGCACGGCTTGGTCATCAAGGATGTCAGTGTGGTGGATGCGAATTTGTCCGGCTACAAGAGCAAGCGGTGGACTGTAGTCGAATCCAGGTTCGAACGATGCCGGTTCGAGAATGTTCGGGTGGATTATTTTTGTTTTGGTGCGGGCAAGGTGATGTCGGAGTATATCGATTGCAGCTTCGATGGGTCGCGTATCAGGGCGCTTGGTCCTGGGCGTGCCAGATTCGTTCGATGTTCTTTTCGTGATGTTCGGTTGACGAAATGGATTTGTAAGGATGCCGAGTTCATCGATTGTGTGTTCACTGGTGTGCTTCGTGAGATCAACTTCAATGCCGAACTCTATGGGCAGGATATAGGTCGTGATCGGAACCGGTATGAGGGCAACGATTTCTCCGGTGCCACGCTGATTAATGTGGCGTTCATGGGTGGGGTCGATCTGTTCGATCAGAAACTTCCTCAAGGAGATGGCTACGTTTTTCTTGAGCATGCTGAACCGGTGGTGATCGCGGCATTGGATCAGGCCGCCTCCTGGTCGGAGTCGGAAGAGGGGGATGATGTTCGGGCGTCTTTGGAAACTGCCCTTGACTACGTTCGTGGTGGGCAGCGGCAACTGCTGATGTCCGGGCATGCATTCACTGACCGGGACGGGACGAAGGAACGGGCGTGGGCGCGCCTGTCCGGCCTGCTTCGGACGATTCTGGCCCGCCAGGACGCCGAGGACCCGACGGTTGAGTCGGTGGGGGCGATGGCGCTGCGAGTGACCCGTCGTGCCGTACGTGGCCACGAGTTCGTCTACTTCCGAGCAGCTGACGCGGTCTCCGCGATGTCCGTCGTGCACCGCGACGGTGGTCCGCTGTCCACCGACGGTGGGGAGGGGCTCGATGGGGTCCAGGCGCGGGGGATCGAGCCTTTTCGCACGCTCGGGACGCTGGTGGCGTTGGCCCAGAACACGCACTGGACCCTGGATACCGTGCCGTTCGTGTTCGTGTGGCCGCCCGCCGCGGACGAGCCAACCTCGCTTGAGGAGTACGAGAACCTGCCCGTGGACTCCCCCTGGAAGAACCCGCCAGCGACCCTGCAAGAACTGGGCATACCGGTTCGGGACACCCTCGCCTCAATCACCGACGACCAGCTGCCCGACCTCGCCACCCACTGGGCCCACAGCGAGGAACTCAGCCAGTACAGCGACAGCACACCCGCCACGATCCGGCCACTGGCCACCGCCCTCGTCGAACTGGCACGACAAGCCCGCGACACCAACCAGATGCTCTACACATGGAGTTCCCGGTAGCAACGCATGCGGTGGTGCAGGAGACAAACCTGCGGCCGCGCTTGCCGTGGACCCGGTGCGGGTCGAGTTGCCCGTGGACGCGCCGGCGTTCATCCTGTTCATGACCGGCTGGCCGAAGGGCGTCGTGCGAGCGCACCGGAAATCGCCAGGGTGTCGCGGCACCTGACCGGATACACCCGGCCCGGAAGACCGATTTTTGCAGCTTGCTTGGTCGTCGTTCGCCGCGTCAACGATCGACATCTGGACCCGTCTGCTACGCGGCGGTCGCGCTGGGCGGATTCCAGCTGGAGTACTCATGGTGGTCCGGTGAGCAGGCGACGTAGAACGGGTTCGATGTCGGTGCGTCGCGGTTTTCCTGGTGAGACCAGTGCCTGGTACAGCAGCCCGTCGAACATCGCGGTCAGTGCCCGTGCGGTGGTGGAGTCCACTCTGGACTCGAAGACCTCGGTGAGCAGTGTGTCCCATGCGGTGCTGGCGGTGCGCAAAGCGGGGCGGCGGAGCGCGCCGCCGTAGAGCTCGTAGGCGAGCACCATGGTCTGCCGGTGTTCGATGGTCAGTCGCACGATGAAGTCCGCCAGTGCGGTGCTGAGATCGACGTCCGATGGCAGGGATGTCGCCCAGTCGCGCAGGCGCGCGACGTTGCGGGCGGACACCGTCCGGACGGCGGCGTCGAGCAGTTCGTCCAGGCTGGTGAAGTGGTAGGTGGTCGAGCCGAGTGGCACGTCGGCGCGGAGGGCCACGGAGCGGTGGGTCAGGCCGGACAGACCGGACTCGGAGATCACCGACACGGCGGCTTCGATGATCCGCTCGCGGCGCCGCGGGTCGTGCCGGCGGGTCGAGGTCTTCTCCTGCCTCATGAACCTGCCTTTGCGCAAGAGGCTGGTGGCCGCGATCCACCATACGGAAAGCCTTCCCACAATGCGTGTGTACAACTGTACGTTGGCGGCCATGGTCACGAGGGCGCTGCTGGTGCGGGTGATCGCGATCGTCGTGTTGCTCGTGGCCTGGTGGGTGGTGGCGCTGGCGAAGATCTGGCCGCCCGCGATCCTGCCGGGTCCAGGGCAGGTGTGGCACCAGTTGCTGTCTACTTCGGACGCCGCGAACGGGCAGGGCGGGTACGCGGGGTCGACGCTGGTCGAGCGGTTGGGGGTGAGTCTTCGCCGCGTCGGCTACGGCTGTGTGTACGGGATCGCGATCGGTGTCGTGCTCGGTCTGGCGATGGGGCTGATCCCGGTCGTGCGGGCGATCACCGAGCCCGCCGTGACGTTCCTGCGTGCGCTGCCGCCGCTGGCCTACCTGAGCTTGCTCGTCATCTGGTTCGGCATCGACGAGGAGCCCAAGGTCTATCTGCTCATGGTCGCCGCGTTCCCGCCGGTCGCGGTGGCGACCGCGAGCGCGGTCAGCGGGGTCAACCGGCAGTACGTCGAAGCCGCGCAGGCGTTGGGTGCTGGCCGGATCGAGGTGATTCGCGGCGTGATCCTGCCGGCCTCGGCGCCCGAGATCCTCACTGGCATCAGGTTGGCCGTCGGCATCGCGTACAGCTCGGTGGTGGCGGCCGAGACAGTCAACGGCGCGGACGGTATCGGCGGCATGGTGCTCAACGCCCAACGCTACAACCAGACCTCGGTGGTGATCCTCGGTCTGTTCGTCATCGGCGTCACCGGACTCGTGATCGACTCGCTGATCGTTGTCGCGCAACGTGCCCTGTCACCCTGGCGTGGCCGGGTCTGACCCCGAGGAGCCAGCCCAATGCCCATGTCCCGTAGGAACGCGCTGTCCCTGCTGGCGGCCGTGCCGGCGCTCGCCGCGTGCGGCGTCGGCGGCTCGTCGTCCGGCGGGGGCGGCACCACCGTCCGGATCGCCTACCAGAACTTCGCCGACAGCACGCTGCTGGTGAGGGATCAGAAGACACTGGAGAAGGCGCTCCCCGACCACGTCATCGAGTGGACCGCGTTCGACTCCGGCGCGAGCATCAACACCGCGTTCCTCGGTGGTGCGATCGATCTGGCGGTGATCGGCAGCAGCCCCGCCGCGGCCGGTCTGTGCCCGCCGTTGGACATCCCGTATCAGGTCGTCGAACTGCTGAACGTCATCGGCGAGAGCGAAGCGCTCGTCGTGCGCAAGGCAAGTGGCATCACGCGGATCAGCCAGCTGCCGGGCCGCAAGATCGCGGCGCCGTTCAGCTCCACCTCGCACTACAGCCTGCTCGCCGCGCTCGAACTGGCGGGTGTGGACGCGGGCAAGGTCACGATCGTCGATCTGGAGCCGCAGAACATCCAGGCCGCCTGGCAGCGCGGCGACATCGACGGCGCCTACGTCTGGACGCCGGTACTGAACGTCCTTGCGCAGGACGGCGTGACCCTCACCGACAGCGCGAAGCTCGCCGAGGCCGGCAAGCCGACGCTGACGTTCACGGTGTCGGGCAAGGACTTCGCCGACGCGAACCCCGACGTGCTTGACAAATGGCTTGCCGCGACGGACCACGCGCTCACACTGGTCAAGACGGACCCGGGCACGGTCGCCGCGGCGGTCAGCCGGCAGATCGGCATCAGCACCGCCGACGCGCTGTCCCAGCTCACGCAGAACATCTACCTCGACCACGCGGAACAACGCGGACCGGACTACTTCGGCACGTCGGACAAACCCGGTGAGCTGGCGGTCCAGTTACGGTCCACCGCGGAGTTCCTGCACCAGCAGAAGAAGGTCGACTCCGTTCCGGACCTGGCGACCTTCCGTGCCGCCCTGCGGGCCCCGGGAGCCGACGGTGCCTGAGGTCGCCGAACTGCGCGCGGTCGAGCACACCTACCGCACCAGGTCCGGACCGGTGCTCGCGCTCGGCCCGCTGGACCTGCGGGTGGCCCCGGGGGAGTTCCTCGTCGTGGTCGGCCCGTCCGGGTCGGGCAAGAGCACGTTGCTGCGTCTGCTCGCCGGTTTCGAGCGACCGTCCACAGGGGACATCACGCTGTTCGGCCGCCCGCCGGTGCCGGGCCGCGACGTCGGCGTGGTGTTCCAGCAGCCCCGCCTCTTCCCGTGGCACACGGTCGACGGAAACATCGCCACCGCACTCCGCTGGGCGGCGGTGTCCAAAGTGGACCGGCGCAGACGGACAGTCGAGCTGCTGACCTCGGTCGGGCTCGGTGAACTCGGCCCGCGCCGGATCTGGGAGATCTCCGGTGGCCAGCAGCAGCGGGTCGCCATCGCTCGTGCGCTGGCCGCGGAACCGCGGCTGCTGCTCATGGACGAACCGTTCGCCGCACTCGACGCGCTTACCCGGGAACGGCTCCAGGAAGACGTGCGTGTCCTCGCCGAAGGCGATCGCGCGGTCGTGTTCGTGACCCACAGCGTCGACGAGGCGGTCTTCCTCGGCACCCGCGTCATCGTGCTCACCGACCGGCCCGGCCGCGTCGCGCTCGACCTGCCCATCGACCTGTCCCGCCAGGGCGTGCCCGCCGACGAGTTGCGTGGCTCACCGCACTACGCGGCACTGCGCGGCGAGGTCGCCGCTGCGGTCAGGGCGTCAGTTTCCTAGAAGGAGGTACCGGTGACCACCACAGCACTGTCGGTCGAACCGCTGACCATCACGATTGGCGCCACGGTGCGTGGCATCGACCTGGCTGCCGGCCTGCCGCCGGCAGGGATGGCCGCGGTCCGCGCCGCTCTCCTGGAACACAAGGTCCTGGTGTTCGGTGGGCAGCGGCTGACGCCGGACACGCATCGCGCCTTCGCCGCCGAGCTCGGCGAGCTCACCCCCGCACACCCGGTCGTGCCGGGACTGGACGCCGAGCACCCCGAGATCTATGTGCTCGACAGCGGTGACGGTGGCAAGGCGCCGGTGTGGCACACCGATGTCACGTTCACCCGCACGCCACCTCTCGGGTCCGTGTTGCGGGCCGTCGACCTGCCGCCCGTCGGCGGAGACACCTGCTGGACCGACCTGGAGGCCGCCTACCTCGCGCTGTCCCCGCAACTGCGGCGCCTCGCCGACCAGCTCGACGCGGTCCACGACGGACGCGGGGACTTCGAGGAGTATCTGCGTGACAGGCTCTCCGGCGAGGGCAACCTCTGGGAAGGCGAGCGGGTCCGGTCACTCGACCCGGTGACCCACCCCGTGGTGCGCGTGCACCCCGAGACCGGCCGGCGCAGCCTGTTCGTCAATCCCGGATTCACCACCCACATCAACGATGTGACCGAGACCGAGAGCCGCGCACTGCTCGACGTCTTCTTCGCCGCCATCGGCCGCCCCGAGCACAGCGTGCGCCACCGGTGGACGCCCGGCGACGTCGTCGTCTGGGACAACCGCAGCACCGCCCACTACGCCGTCGACGACTACGGCGACCAGCACCGGGTCATGCACCGGATCACCATCCGAGGCAACCAGCCGGTGGGCCCGCCCCGCTGGTGATGTTGGCTTGCCGGGTGTCAGGGTTTCGCAGGACCCTCCCTGGTCTTGTTGCCGCGCAGGGGTTGTTCGCGCAGTGTTAGTGCGAGCACGAAGCAGATCGCCAGCGCGGGGGCGACGTAGCCGAAGATCGGCGGCAGCGCGTCGCCGACGGCGATGGTGACGCCGTGCCGCACGTCCGGGGGCAGTGCCGCGATCGCGTCCGCGTTCAGCTCGGTGCCGATGCGGGCGGCGGTGTGTGGCGGCAGGTGGTCCTGGAGGCTGGTGGTGAGGCGGTTGGTGAACACGGCGCCGATCATGGCGACTCCGGCGCAGCCGCCGATCGTGCGGAAGACGGTCACCGAGGAGGTCGCTGCCCCGAGGTGCCGGGAGGCGACGCTGTTCTGCACCGCGAGCACCATCACCTGCATCACCAGACCGATACCGAGGCCGAGCAGCACCAGGTACCAGCTCACCGTGGTCCTGCTCGTCGAGGCGTCCATTGTGGACAGCAGATACGTGCCGGCGGCGGCGAGGACGGTGCCGGTGACGGGAAAGTACTTGTACCGGCCGGTGCGGGTGATCAGGAACCCGGAGGTGAGCCCGGAGAACACGATGCCGCCCATCATCGGCACCAGCAGGAGTCCGGAGTCGGTCGCTGAACCCCCGGTGACGGACTGCATGAACAGCGGCAGGTACGAGACGGTTCCGACCATCGTCACGCCCACCACGAAGCTGATCACGACGGCGATGCCGAACGTCGGGTTCCGGAACAGCGCGAGTGGCAGCACCGGATCCTCGGCGCGCCGCTCGGCCAGCAGCCACGCCGACACCAGCACGACCAGCCCGCCACCCAGCCCGAGGATGACCGGCGAGTCCCACGCGTAGGTGGTGCCGCCCCAACTGGTCAGCAGCACGAGGCAGCCGGCCGCGCCGGTCAGCGTGAGCGCACCGAGGTAGTCGAGCCGCCGCCGGGTCGCGGGGCGGGGCAGCTTCAGCGCGGTCAGGATGACGGTCAACGCGAGGGCACCGACCGGGATGTTGAGGTAGAAGATCCAGCGCCAGGACAGGCTGTCGGTGAGTAACCCCCCGAGCAGCGGCCCGACGACCGTGGCCGTCCCGATGACCGCGGACAGCACTCCCTGGTAGCGGCCACGCTCGCGTGGGCTCACGAGGTCGCCGATGGCGGCCTGGGCGCCGACCATCAGCCCACCGCCGCCGAGGCCCTGCAGCGCGCGGAAGGCGATCAGCTGTTCCATCGACTGCGCCACACCACACAGCGCCGAGCCGATGAGGAACAGCACGATCGCGAACACCAGGAGCGGTGCGCGGCCGAAGGTGTCGCCGAGCTTGCCGTAGATCGGCATCGTCACGGTCATCGCCAGCAGGTACGCGGTGACGACCCACCCCAGGTGCTCGAGACCGCGCAGCTCACCGGCGATCGTGGGCAGCGCGGTCGCCACGATCGTCTGGTCGAGCGCGGCCAGCAGCAGCGCGAGGACCAGTCCCGTGAACGCCACGCGCACCTGCCGCTGTCGCGGAGCGACACGCACGTCGGCACTCATGACCGCTCCGGGATCGAGTAGCCAGCGACGACGAGCGGGCGGTCCCCCGTGGGTACCGCCAGGAACTGGTACCGCCCGTCGGTGGCCTGGTCGGAACTGGTCGACACGCTGTTTCCTTTCCTCAGTGGGGAATCGTTGTCATCAGTGCGGCCCGTGTCCGCCGGACGTACCACGCCGACCAGCCGAGCAGGGCACCCATGGCGCACGCGCTCAGTGCCGCGCCCAACGCGACCGCCACGGTGATGGGGACCTGGTAGACGGCGACGCTGATCGCTGTTCCCTCGCACAGCAGCCCGATGCCCCACCCGCCGGTGAGCGTGCGCAGCGCGCGGCGGAACCGCGGCGCCCGCTCCCAGAGCGAGTTCCATCTCGCGCGCCGGGCCGGCTCGCCCGCCGTCATCAGCGCACGGCCCACGTGGAAGGCAAGGGGTTTCGCGCCGAGCAGCGTCGCCAGCAGTACCGCGCCCGCGAGCGCCTGCAGTACCGAGTCCCGCACCAGGAGCAGCCTCGGGTCATCCAACGCCGCGGTGGCCAGTATCGTGCCGAGGTAGGTCACGAGCACGAACATGGCGAGTCCGTTGACCTGGCGGCGGGCGGCGATGCCGACAACCACCCGCATCGCCGCCACACTCGCGGCCGCCGTGAGCGCCACCAGGTCACCGGCACCGGCCAGCCGCAGGAGGTAGTAGGTCCCCACGGGCAGCACACCGTCGACGATCAGTTTCGGTAGCGCTGCCCGCAGGACCCGCCGCCACGGCGGCAGCCGCAGCACGGACAGGGGGGCCTCGTCGGGCACGTTCCCGTCATCGCCGGGCAACGGCCGCTCCGGGCTCAGTGTGCGAACCGGTCGAGGTAACCGTGCAACAGCCGCGGGTCCAGCGGATACCCGCGCAACCCGAGGTAACCGTCCGGCCGGACCAGGCACAGGCTGCCGGGCCGCGCGGCGAAGGCGGTATGCAACGCACCGTCCGGATCGGACACGACACCGACGTCGGGCAGCCGCGTTCGCACCGGATCGGCATTGCGCACCACAACGTAGGAAACGACGTTGTGCCGCTTGTCGATGCCGGCGAGCGTCGCGGCCGCGCCGGGATCGTCACCGGCGAACAGCAGCAGCACGTGTCCGACGCCGTACAGCAGGTCGTGTGTCCGGCGCCGGTCGCCGGGTGGACCGAACCAGACGTCCGGCGCACGGTCTCCCGGCTGGAGCCGCGACCCGGAGCGCCCTTCCCCTTCCGCGGTGGACAGTGGGCTGTCCCGGTAGTGGGTGTCGAGTTCGGCCGCGCGCAGGGTGACCCGCCGCTTGACCGGTGGGAGGTTCATCATCACCCGGCTCCTGATGTTGTTCACCGTGCGCGCCATCCCGCCCCGTTCCTGGATCCTGCGGGTACTGCGGTCGCTGATCTGCAGCGTGCGCCGCGCGACCGGTCGCCGCTCCCGTTCGTAGGTGTCCAGCAGTTCTGGACGCGCCGAGCCGGCCGCGACCAGCGCCAGCTTCCAGCCGAGGTTGTACGAGTCCTGCATCCCGATGTTCATGCCCTGTGCGCCGGTCGGGCTGTGCACGTGGGCGGCGTCGCCGGCCAGCAACACCCGTTCGGCGCGGTACTGGGACGCCAGTCGCCGGTGGATGTGGAAGTTCGACATCCAGTGCGACTCGCGGAGGGTGACCTCGACTCCTCGCTGCCGCACCAGCTCCTCGTATCCTTGCAGGGTGAGCTCGGGGCGGTCGCCGTCGGCGAACCACCCCGCGGCCTCCGCCACCATCCGCCAGCGCCGCTCACCCGGCACGGGCATGCAGCGCAGGCTGCCCCGCGGCCCGTTGAAGGTGTGCGCCTGCTCGTGCGGGTACTGCCAGTCCACCTCGACGTCGGCGGAGATGAGGTCGTCGGGATAGTCCATTCCGTCGAAGGAGATCCCGACCTGCTCCCGGACCGTGCTGCGCAACCCGTCGCACCCGACGACCCAGCCGAACCGTGCCTGCTCGGTGCGGTCGCCTTCCAGGTGCGACAGCTCGACGTCGGCACCTCGGTCGTCCTGCGTGAGCCGGGTGAGCCGGACTCGGCGCTCGACCTTCACCCCGTCCACCGCGGCCCGCTCCTCCAGCAGGCTCTCGGTGATGGGCTGCTGCAGGGTGAGTGTGAACGGGAAGCGGGAGGGCAGCCGGCTCATGTCGAACCAACCCATGAGCCGAGGTCGCCGGCCGGGCGCGGGTTTCCTTGCCGTGTAGGCGTTCAGCCGCCGCACCTGGTGGCCGAGGTCCACGGCCTGCTCGGCGATGCCGAGGTCGGCGAACATCTCGAGCGACCGGATGTGGATGTTGATCGCGCGCGGCGCGGTCTTGCGCACGTCGGCTTCCTCGATGATCCGGCACGCCACCCCCCGACGGGCGAGGTCCGCCGCCAGGACCAACCCGGTCGGACCGGCGCCCACGATCAACACCGCCTTCTCGACGTCACCCACGGCCGACCACCATGCCCCCGTTGACCTGCAGGATCTGGCCGGTGACGTAGCCGGCGCCGGCCGAGGCCAGGTACACGACCGCGGCCGCCACCTCTTCGGGAGCGCCGAACCGGCCAAGCGGTACTTCTCGCCGCATCACGGCCGTCGCCTGTTCGGCGCGCCGCTGGAACACCGGCGACTCGACGTCGGGAACCAGCCCAGGGGCGACGACGTTCACCGTGATCCCGTCCTTGGCCAGCGTCGGGACCAGGTCGTACGCCCAGGCGTGCAACGCCGACTTCGCCGCCCCGTACGAGCCGCGGCCGAGGAACGCCGCGTTCGAACTGGTCGCGATCACCCGGCCGCCCGGGCGGCGAAGGTGCGGCGACAGCGCGTGGGTGAGCAGCACGGTCGTCAGCACGTTGGTCTCGTAGGCACCCAGCCAGGCCGCGGCGACCCCGGCCAGTTCGTCGTCGCTGTCTGGTTGCCCGTGCTGCCGGCCGCCCGCGAGGTTGACCAGCACGTCCACCTCGTCGCCACCGGACGTGACGGCCGCGACCACGTCGCGCACCTCGTCCGGGCGCGTGAGATCGACCTGGTGCCAGGTCACCAGCTCCGCCCCGACCTCGGCGTTGATCTCCTTCGCGGTCGCGGTCAGGACCTCCGCGCGCCGCCCGAGCAGCACCACCCGGTCGCCGTCGCCAGCCAGTGCCGAGGCGACCGCCTTCCCGATCCCACTGCTGCCACCGGATACGACCGCCAGTCGCGCCATGAATATCTCCCGTTCATTTAGAGTACTTGTGCGTACTCTAGTCACGGTGTGGCGAAACCGGCAACCACCCCGCTGCGAGAGTTCAGGCGCGTACCAGTGGGAGCACGACGTCGTCCACGATGTCCACGATGAGATGGTCGGGAATCGGACCGCCGTACACGAAGAAATGGTGCCGGAGCAGGATCTGACCAGTCTTCGCCACCATGGGGTTCACCGCGTCGGCGTGGGCGTCTCCCCGGCTCACGGCCCGTTGGAGGACCTTGGTCATCTCCTCGGACGGCACGTCGATGATGTGCGCCCTGGCGAACTCCGCCAGCGTGGGGTCGAGCAGCGCGGTGCCGATCAACCCACGTGCGGCCTCGCCTTCCGGACCGGCGAGCCGGTCCGCCGCCCGGCGCAACAGCTCGAGCAGGTCACCCCGCAGACTGCCGGTGTCCGGGGGAGCAACCACCCTGGGCGAGGTGTTCGCCAGCGCCGCGATGACCAGCTCGGCGACGCTGGACCAGCGCCGGTGTACCGAGCTCTTGCTCGTTCTGGCCCGGCGCACGATGCCGTCCATGGTGAGCTTCGCGTAGCCGACATCCCTCAGCTCGGCCAGGGTCGCGTCGTAGATCGCCTTGTGGAGCGCGTCCCCACGACGCCGCGGCCCCTTGCGATGATCGACCGGCGGTCCGGTGCCGGTGCGACTGACGGCGGCCGGCGCGTCATCGGGTGGCGGTGACGCACCGGTCATGGCTGCTGGACCAGTTGCTGTGCGGGCACGTCGACGCAGGGAGCGCCGGAAACGCCGTTCACGGGATAGCACAGGCAGCGCACGCAGGAGTCGGTGAAGACGTGTACGGCCTCGCGTTGGTCTCGGGTGCGCCACACGACCGCCAGCTGGCTCGCGGTCAGGTCGGCGACCGGACGGTAGACCACGTCGGACCGTTGGTAGATCTCGGCGTTCTCCGCTGGCAGCAGCACGACGCCGACACCGGCGGCCACCGCTTCGAACGCCTCGTCGGTGCTCTCGGCCTCCGCGGCGACGTGGGCCGGTGCCGACCGATGGTCGTTGGCCAGCCAGAAGTCGCGGGCCGCGCCGGCCGACCTCGGGTATGCGATGAAGGGCTCGTCGGCGAGCTCGGTGAACGGGATCGTCGTGTGCTGGGCGAGGCGGTGGTCGGCGGGCAGGGCGACCCATCGGTCCTCGGTGCTGACCACTTTCCAGGACAGCCCGCCGTCTGGCGGCAACGGCAGCCACGCGAGCGCGACGTCCACCTCGCCGTGTCGCAGGCCCGCCGCCGGGTCACGCCAGGACACCTGGCGGAACAGCAGTCGCCATGCCGGCAGGAGGGTGTCCATCTTGGCGGTGACGGCGGGGATCAGGCCGCGGCCGATGCGGGTCTGGAAGCCGACGACCAACGTGGTCGCGCGCTGCGCGTCGGCCTCCGCGACCGCCTGCTGGGCGTCGTCCCACCGGCCGGTGATCTCGCGCGCGTGCGGTAGCAGGGCATGTCCCGCCGCGGTGAGCACGACCGTGCGGCGGTCACGGTCGAACAGGGTGGTCCGCAGTGTCTGCTCCAGCTGGCGGATTTGTTTGCTCAGCGTGGGTTGGGACACGAACAACCTGCTCGCGGCCCTGGTGAAGTTCAGTTCCTCGGCGACCGCGATGAAATAGCGAAGGTCCCGCACGTGGACTCCCATAGACAAAGGCTATAACAGTTTCTCTTGGACGACCCGGCCTGGTTCTGGACAGGATGGATCCTGGAACCGGACAGGAGGTGCCCCGCGTGGAGTTGGGTGTGTACGGGCTGAGCGCCAAGGCGACGTTGGGGCCCGAGGCGACGGCCAGGCTCGCTGGGCTGGCGGAGGGCCTGGGTTATCGGTCGTGGTGGGGTGGGGAGCATGTGGTGTTGCCCAGCCCGCGGGTGCCGGAGTCGCCGATGGCTCCGGAGGATCCGATTCTCGACCCGCTGATCTATCTGGCCTATGTCGCGGCGGTGACCGAGCGGATGGAGTTGGGTACCGGCGTGGTGATCCTGCCGCAGCGCAACCCGTTGCTGTTGGCCAAACAGGTGGCGAGCTTGGACGTGTTGTCCGGTGGCCGGTTGCTGCTGGGTGTCGCGCCCGGCTATCTGGAGCCGGAGTTGACGGCGATGGGCGTGCCGTTGGCGGAACGGGGCAGTCGGGTGGACGACTACCTGGACGCGATGGACGCGCTGTGGACGCGTCCCGCGCCGGTCAGCCACACGGGGCGGCATGTCTCGTTCCGGAACCTGGATGCCCAGCCGCGGCCGGTGCGGCCGGATGGTCCGCGGATCGTGATCGGTGGTCACAGTCCGGCCGCGTACCGTCGTGCGGTAGCCAGGGGGCATGGCTGGTTCGGCAACGGGTCCAGTCCGGAGGAGCTCGCCGGTCACCTGGCCGGGTTGGCGAAGGCGGCCACCGAGATCGACCGGCCGGCCCGTCTCGGGCGGCTACAGGTGAACTTCATGCAGATCAATCCGGTAGCGGTGACCCGTGCGGCGGCCGACCGGTACCGGGAGTTGGGTGTGGACCGATTGGTCGTCTACCCGCTGCCGCTGGAGGACCAGGACGAGACAGCCGGTTTCCTCGAACGCCACGCCACCCTGATCCGGTAGGTGTGGGCCGAATCTGCCGGCCTGTTCGTGAACTGAGCGCTATCCGTCGAGGCGGCCGGGCACGGTGTCCTGCTGGACCCTGGTCGGCTGCGGGCCGGTCGTCGAGCGGGTCGTGGGCACGGTGCCCAGCAGCGGGAGCTGTGCCGAGGTCCCGGCCAGGTCGATCGTCACCCGTGGCAGTTGGGTCGGGGTCGTGGTCATGCCGCTGTCGTTGCCGGCGATCACCAGTGCCAGGCGGTGGCCCGCGGGTACCACCCAGTCCGTCGTGGACAGTCGGAACGTCATCGGGTACTTCGTGCCGGGGGTGAGGGGGCGCGGGGTGCTCAGTGAGGCGTAGTTGGCCAGGTCGGCCCAGCCGCGGGCGATGATCTGGGCGTCGACGGTCGTGGTGGTGGCCTCGGTGTCGCGATAGCAGGCGTCGTCGCCGGTGCGGCTCTCGCCCCAGCAGGACTCGGTGGTCAGCGTGCGGATGCCCTCGCCGGTGCTGCTTCTGGCCGTCGCCGGGCCGTAGTCGACCAGGTAGGCGGACAGGTGCGCGGTGGTCGTCGACGGGGTGGCGGCGACCGTGATCCGGGACGTGCCGGCCACCCGGAGGTCCGTGGTCAGCGTGCCGGTGCTGTAGACGACCCGGCGCGCCGAGGTGGTGGACGGCGAGGCGATGTAGCTCGCCGGGGTGCCGGCACCGTTGTCGGTGAACGACGACGTCGCCGTGCCGGGCGTGGTGCGCAGCGTGCCGACGCCCGCGGTCGAACCGGCCACCGGATACACGGTCTGGGTCCGCGTGCCCGCCGGTGGCCAGGTCGCGGTGTCGCTCCACTGGTCGACGCCGCGCTCGACCGACACCGCCGGCTCGGTCTCGATGCCGTTCTGGACGCCGAGCAGCCAGCGGTCGAACCAGCGGTGCAGCGTGGCGACCCAGGTGGCACGCCGGAAGTCGAACGGGTCGATGTGTCCGGTCTGCGACAGCCACAGCTTGCGCGGCACCGACGTGGGCAGCGCGTCCAGCCACTGACCCCAGTTGACCGGCTTCACGTTCAGGTCGGCCCGCCCGTTGACCGAGAACACCGCCGCCCGCACGTTCGCGGCGCCGCGCACGTAGTCGCGTTGCTGCCACATCGCGGTGTAGTCGCCGTTCGACGGGGCGCCCGCGGTCATCTCCGCCCGCACCGCCCCGCACCGGGAGCGCGCGTTCGCGTTCTCGAAGTTCGACGCCAGGCTGGTCGGCGTGCCGAAGCCCCGGAAGGCGACGCCGTCGGACCGGAACCAGTCGTACCAGGAGCTGATCGCGGAGATCGGCACGATCGTGCGCAGCCCGTCGACGCCGGTCGCGGCCACGCCCTGGGTGACGCTGCCGTCCCACGACTTGCCGATCATCGCGGCCGCGCCGGTCGACCATTCCGCGGTCACCACCGATCCGCCGGACGCCGCCGAGTACCCGGTGGCGCGGCCGTTGAGCCAGTCGATCACCGCCTTGCCGGAGGCCACCTCGGACCGGCCGCCGGTGTCCATGCAGCCGGTGGACCGCGACGAGCCGCTGAAGTCGACCAGCGCCACCGCGTAGCCGCGCGGCACGAAGTAGTTGTCGTAGAACAGCGGGAACGACAGCGGCAGCCCGGCGGCGTCGTAGCTCTTGCGCTCGCTTTCGTTGCCCCTTCCGGAGGTCGCGTAGTACGGGCTCGCGTCGATGATCACCGGGACCGGCGCCGCGGTGGCCGGCCGGATGATGTCGGTGGCCACGCGGTCGCCGACGCCGTTGCCGTCCAGGTCGAGTCCGATGTCCACCCACACGTTCTCGCGCACCGCGTCGGCGAACGAGTGGATCGGCTGTGTCACCCCGTTCTCGACGACGAACGCGGGGGTCGCCGCCGCCGAGGGCACCACCACCAGAACGGACAGCAACCCGACCAGCCCGGCGATCACCGCGACCCGAAGCACCATGCCAGCGACGTTAGGTCGCGGTCCGCGACGGGTGGCAGGGCCAATCGGTGATCCCAGTTGCCGCCACTGGGCCGGATGGCGCAATCCGGACTCTCTTTCTGTGCGCGGGTAAACGCACAGCGGTGTCGACCATCTCTAAACGATGGGAGGGGTTTGCCAACTGTGAGGAGATGTGGTGCACCGACGAAGAATGTGGCGTGGTGGGATGGTGGTCGCGCTGGCCGCCAGTGTGGTGGCGAATGTGGCGCCGGGGGCCGTGGCCCAGCCGAGTGCCGGCGCTGGCCGAGGCGAGCCGGTCTCGGTCACGCTGGTCAGCGGGGACCGGGTGGAGCTGTGGGGGAGTGACCCGGCGGCGCCGCTGCGGGTCGAACCGGCGCAACGCGCCCACGCGGTGCCGTTCCAGGACTACTGGCACGACGGCGACCGGTACGTGCTGCCCGGCGACGCGGCCCGGCTGGTGGCCGAGGGGCGGCTGGACCGTGAGCTGTTCAACGTCACCGGGCTGATCCGGCAGCGCTACGACGACGCGCACACCGAGTCGGTGCCGCTGCTGGTCGAGTACGCGAACGCCCGCGCCAGGGCCGGTGCCGAGGTGCCGGCGGGTGCCTCGGTGCGCCGGGTACTGCCGAAGCTCAACCTGACGGCGCTGGACCAGAAGAAGGGCAGCACAGCGGACTTCTACGGCGAGCTGACCGACGGGACTGTCGCCGGGGTGCGCAAGGTCTGGCTGAACAAGCGGGTTCGGGCCACTCTGGACCAGAGTGTGCCGCAGGTCGGCGCGCCGGCCGCGTGGGAGCGCGGGCTGACCGGGGCGGGGGTGCGGGTCGCGGTGTTGGACACCGGGATCGACTCCGACCACCCGGACCTGGCCGGCAAGGCCGTGGTGAGTAAGGACTTCACCGGTTCCGGTGGGGTTGAGGACGGGCACGGGCACGGCACGCATGTCGCGTCGATCATCACTGGGACCGGGGCGGCGTCGGATGGGAGTTATCGCGGGGTGGCGCCGGATGTGTCGCTCGCGGTCGGCAAGGTGCTCGACGACAGTGGCTGGGGCACCGACGACGGTGTGCTGGCCGGGATGCAGTGGGCGGCGGCCGAGTCCGGTGCGAAGGTCGTCAGCATGAGCCTGGGCAGCGAACCGACCGATGGCCAGGACCCGGCGTCGGTCGCGGTGAACATGCTTAGCCGGGAGTACGGGACGCTGTTCGTGATCGCCGCCGGTAACTATGGAGGTGAGCGGACGGTCAGCTCGCCGGCGACGGCGGACGACGCGCTCGCTGTTGGCAGTGTGTCCAAGAGCGATGAGCCGAGCGGGTTTTCCAGTCGCGGTCCTCGGCTCGGGGACGGGGCGGCCAAGCCGGAGATCAGTGCGCCGGGTGGGGCCATCGTGGCGGCCAGGCCGGCGGGGGTGCCGCCGCTGGGTGAGCCGGTCGGCGAGGCCTACCAGCAGCTCGACGGCACTTCGATGGCGACGCCGCATGTGGCGGGCGCGGCGGCGATCCTGGCCCAGCAGCACCCGGACTGGTCTGGGCCCGCACTGAAGTCGGCTCTGGTCAGCAGCGCGCACGAGGTGGCCGACGCCGGCGTGTACGAGGTCGGCACGGGCCGTCTCGACGTGGACCGCGCGACCGCGACGCCGGTCGTCGCCACCGCAGCGGTGTCGGCGTACCTGCCGTGGCCCAACGTCGGCTCGCAGGAGCGCAGGACGGTCACCTGGACCAACTCCGGCGACGCGCCGGTCACCCTGGCGCTGCGCGCCGAGCTGGTCGACGAGCAGGGCGAGGGGGCTCCGGCGGGCCTGGTCACGCTCGCTGAGGACAGCGTGACCGTGCCCGCGGGGGGCAGCGTGTCGGTTGAGGTGCTTGTCACCGGGCAGGACCGGACCGGGACCTACTCCGGCGTGCTCGTCGCCAGTGCCGGTACGGTCCAGACCCGGACGGCGATCTCGGTGTACCAGCAGGAACAGCGGCACTCGTTCACGCCGACCCTGCTGGACCGCAACGGCGACGCACCCACGGTGGACAGCCGGTCGGTGGCCTACGCCATGAACCTGGACAGCGGCGACAGCTACTTCGTCCCCTCGGGCGAGACGGTGTCCCTGCCTCGCGGGCGGTACGTCGTGGACGCCGTCATCGAGACCGCGGCGCCGGGCCAGGAATCGTCGTTCACGGTGATCACCCATCCGGAGCTGAACCTCGACCGGGACGTCACGCAGACCTTCGACGCCCGGATCGGCCAGCCGGTCACGGCCGAGCCGGACAACCCGGACGCGCGGGGCGGAACGCACGCGCTCTACTCCATGGCCAGGCAGGAGAACTGCGACTGCATGTACGCGCTCGTCGTCGACGGCGATTCGCGGTTCGAGCCGATGTACGCGGCGACCCTGCCGGGCACGGTATCCGACGGCTACGCGCTGGCGCACGGTCGCCGGGCGACCGAGTCGGACCTGGAGCTGGTGGCCGACGACGAAGAACCGTTCGACGTCAAGCTTCAGGCGCTGTTCGGCATTCCGCCGACCGAGGAGGCCACGCTCACCGCGGTCCACGGCGGTTCGGGCACCAGGGAGGACCTCGCGAAGGTCGACGTCACCGGCAAGCTGGTGGTGGTCGAGTTCGACCCGTACGTCGGTCGGGAGGAGTGGCTGCGCCGCGGGGTCAACATCGCCGAGGCGGGCGGCAAGCTGGCCATGTTCCGGTTCATCGACGAGGGGGTCGTCGACCCGCTGCCGGGTGACCCGGTCGAGAGTGAGCCGGTGCCCACCTTCTACGGCGACGGCAACGGCACGGTGGACCGGTTGGCGGAGCTGGTCAGGCGCGGCGAGACGGAGGTCCGGTACGCGAGCCGGGCGACCACGGACCTGCGCTACGAGCTGATCCACGGCGTGGCGCGGCAGGTCACCGCGCCGGTCACGTACCGGCCGAGGACCGAGGACCTGGCGGTCATGCGCGCGGCCTACCACGACAACGCGCCGAACCAGGTGGGCTACGTCGCGTTCGGCAAGCTGTTCGGCCGCTATGTCGGTACCGGGTGGTTCGCGCGGACGGCCGCCCAGCAGGAACGGCTGGAGTACTTCACCCCGGCCGAGTGGAGCCTGGACTGGTCCACCGGCCCGGCCATCCTGAGCGACACCGTGACGCTCGAGGCGGGCGCGCCGCCGACCAGGATCGCCTGGAACAAGGCGGTGGCCGGGCCGTCGCTGCGCGGCACCACGAAGAACTTCACGACCGAGGAGCTTCATCCGTGGTCGTGGCGCCACGACGGCCTGCTCAATGTCAAGGTGCCGATGTACGGCGACGCGGCGGGCAGGCCACGGATGGCCGACCCGTGGACCTCCGCCACCGGCGAGCTCACCGTCTACCGGGACGGCACCGAACTCGGCACTGGCCCGGTGACGGGCTTCGTCGAGTACCGGGTGCCGGAC
This sequence comes from Actinophytocola sediminis, assembly GCF_054779715.1. Lineage (NCBI taxonomy): Bacteria > Bacillati > Actinomycetota > Actinomycetes > Pseudonocardiales > Pseudonocardiaceae > Actinophytocola > Actinophytocola sediminis. The sequence continues at coordinate 67,483 of NZ_BAAGXS010000024.1, forward strand.
GCGGACTCGGCGTACCGGGTGGTGGCCGAGGCACGGCAGTCCGATGCCGCGTGGCCACTGTCCACAGTGGTCACTTCGGAGTGGACCTTCCGCTCGTCGGCGGCCGGTGACGGCAAGGCGCTGCCGATGCTGACCACCCGCTTCGACCCGGCGGTCGACGTGCGCAACCGCGCGCCCGGCAACCGCGGGTTCTCGTTCCCGGCCTATGTGGAGCGTCAGGACGGGGCGGGCAGGATCGCCTCGCTGGCGGTGGACGTGTCCTACGACGACGGGAAGACCTGGCGGAAGGCCGACGTCGGCCGCGACCGCGACCACTGGAAGGTGACCGCGCGTCATCCGAAGAGTGGTTACGTCTCGCTGCGTTCCACCACGTCCGATGTGGACGGAAACCGGCAGGCGCAGACGATCATCCGCGCCTACCAGATCGGCTGAGTGAGCAAAGGCCGCGGCGGCATCCATCCGGGTGCCGCCGCGGCTCGGAGCTCGACCGTCGGGGCGAGGTCGGAGTTCGCGTCCTGGACCACCTACTGTCCACGACATGACTGTGCAGACGGCTTGGTCGTCGATCACCACATGGCTCGGCGACCAGGCACCCACTACCGCCAGCGCCGTCCGCGCACCCGCGTCCGAGGACGACATCGCCGAAACGCGGGCCGCGATCGGCCGCGACCTGCCAGACGATCTCATCGCCTGGTGGCGGCTGGCCGACGGAATGGACGACTACCGCGCCGGATTCCTCATCCCAGCGGTCTACCAGCCGCTGCCGGTCGCCGCCGTGCGTGACGAATACCAGCGCTGGTCACGCTATACCGACCCCGACTGCTGCCGCTCCGACGGAACTCACCGCGCCGCTGGTGAAGCCGGATTCGGGTTCTGCACCGCCACCGTCCCGATCTGTCGCGACCTCGGCGGCGACGTCCTGCTCGTTGACCTCCGCGATGGTCCTCGGCACGGCGTGATCCTCAGCCTGATGGCCGAAGATGGCCACCACCCCACCCGGTGGACCACTGTCGCCGCCATGCTCGAGGACGTCGCCGGCCGCCTGCACACCCCAGGATCCGGCTACGAGCCAGACGTGATCGAGGACGGCGTACTCACCTGGGTCTAGATGTGGGTGACCGCCTGCCCCGGATGGCGGGTCACAGGTGGATCAGGTCGGCGACCTCCTCGGGTAGGCCGGGTGACGTCATGACATGGCCCATCCCGGGCACGACACGCAGTACCGCGCCCGGAATCGCGGCAGCCAGCGCCGCACCGTGACCAAGCGGATAGACCGGATCCTGGTCGCCATGCACGATCGCGGTCGGCGCGGTGATCGACGACAGCGGGGCGAGCAGGTCGGGGGCGTCCATCCACACGGCCCGGAAATGGTTGGCCGCGGCCGTCGGGTCGGTAGCCCGCGCCAGCGCCAGCTCCAGCATCGCCCGGGCGGCCTGCTCGTCGAACGGCCGGCCCGGCCCGTTGAAGACCCGGAACAAGGCCACGTCGGCCTCCACACCCGGCGTCAGCCCGGCGGCCTGATGCGCGAGGAACGCCGGCGCCGGCGGCGGCAGATCATCCGGGTCGGCCGGTTCCCCGGCGCGCGCCCGTGCCAACGCGGGACGCGGATCATGACCCATCGGCGAGCTGGACATCACCGTCAGGGACCGGACCCGTTCCGGCGCGTGCACCCCCACCCACTGCGCGATCATGCCGCCAAGGGAGGTCCCGGCCAGATGAGCGGAATCCAGCCCATAACCGTCCAGCACAGCAAGGCAGTCGCGAGCCATGTCTCCGATCGTGTACGGATGAGCGTCGAAGTCGACGGAGCTGGACCGACCGGTGTCCCGATGATCGAACCGGATCACCTGAACCCCACGCTCAACAAGCCGACCAACCAGCGCATCAGGGCAACTGACACCCTGAGCGGCCGATCCCATGATCATCAGAACGGCGGGCAGCGCTGGGTCCCCGATCCGCTCGGTCCAGATCCGCAGCGGCCCGGAGGCGACGAATCGTTCGTGCGTGTCCAACATGGGGGGCACGGTAGCGGCTACCCGCGGCCGGACATCGATCTCAGTAACCTCTGAGATTCGCTCGGTAACTTGGATTCGGGTCATGGCGGGCCACGACAGTCCAAGGAGAGGGTTCCATGAGATCATCTTTTCGGGCCGGCACATTGGTGGCCGGTCTTGTCTCGGCGCTTGTGTTGACCCTGGCCGGTTCGTCGGCCTACGCGTCGGCCGACGTGAGCGCGCGATCGGCAGGCCCGACCTGGGAGATTCATCACCCGGGCGACCCACAGCGGATGTGCACCAATCCCGGTTCCGGATTTACCCACTCGTATTTCCTTCTTGTGGTCAAGGGAACCTGGTCGACGAACGTCGACTACGGGATTCGAAATCTCCCTTCGGGATCGACTGGTACGAGCTACCACATCCCGCCCGGATCCAACTACCCTCAGCCTGACGGGGCCATTCTCGTGAACGGGTTCATCCAGGTCGCGGTCCACACGAACAACCCGGTCGGTACGTACAACGCGGAGATCTGGGCCTCGGACGGAACGGTGACTCAGACCGAGCCGGTCGAGATCGTCATATCGACCGACGACTGGGTGGACTGCATGTCCAGCAGATGAGGCCGAGCACCTGCCGGCGGGTTTCGGAGCCGCCGGCAGGTTGCCTCAAGGCGGACTCACCCAGCCGGGGCACGCGGTTCACCCCGGCTCGTCGTGTTTCAGCAGGGAGCGGGTGCCTCGGGGGAGGTTGGCGGTGTCGGCGAGATAACGGGTGACGGCATCAGGGAATACCGTTCGCCAGTATCGCCCGACTGAACCGGGAGTTCCTCCTGGCGTTCAGGCGCGGGGCAGGAGGCCAAGGAGCGTCGAGGTGAAGGACATCCGCAGCCCGTCCCGCAGATCCAGGTTGAGCACGCCGAGGGCGGGCTCGTCCGCGTAGGCGGCGAGCAGGCTGGGTGGCGGCGGGACGTAGGCCGACAGGGCGCCCGCCGAGACCAGGCTCATCAGGCAGAACAGCTGCGCGCCCGCGCCGAGCTCCGGCACGTGGCGGCACAGGAGCTCGGACATGGCCGCGAGCCTGGTGAGCGAGGACCGCTTGTGCCGCTTGACCACCTCGACCGAGACGTTGTGCTCCAGGACGCCGCCCTGCGCGCCGAACAGGTCGCAGAGCACCACCCGGTTCGCCAGTGACTGGCTGAGGACCTCGGCCAGTTGGCCCGCTCGCACGTCCGGTGCCGCGTGCGCCTCGATGCCCTCGGCCAGCTCATCGGCCAGTTCGGCGAGCCAGTTCCCCAGGAAGTCGTCCAGCAGTTCGAGCAACACCGCCTCGCGTGACTCGAAATAGCGCAGGACGTTCGACTTGGCCAGGCCAACCCGCCGGCTGAGCTCGTTGAGGCTCACCTCGGCCACCGGCATCTCGTCGAGCATCGCCGCCGCCGTGTCCAGGATCGCCCGGCGGCGGATCTCCCGCTGCTCCTCGCTGCGCGCCCGCTGGAAGGTCACGCCATCACCCTAGCTTAGAGACCGCCGGTCCCTTGACAGTAGACCGGTGGTCTCTTATGTTGGTGCTATAACAGACCGATGGTTCCTTAGGAGTACGTCATGAGTGGCAACTGGACCGAGCAGCACATCCCCGACCAGCACGGCCGGGTGGCGATCGTGACCGGCGCCAACACCGGGCTGGGTTTCGAGACCGCCCGGATGCTCGCCGCACGCGGGGCGGCGGTGGTCCTGGCCGTCCGCGACGTCGAGAAGGGCAGACAGGCGGCGGCCCGCATCGCCGGTGACGTCACCGTCCAGGCCCTCGACCTGGCCTCGCTGGACTCGATCCGGTCCGCGGCGGCCGACCTGCGCGCCGCCCACCCGCGCATCGACCTCCTCATCAACAACGCGGGCGTGATGTACACGCCGCGGCAGACCACCGCCGACGGCTTCGAGCTGCAGTTCGGCACCAACCACCTCGGCCACTTCGCCCTGACCGGCCTGCTGCTGGACCGGCTGCTGCCCGTCGCGGGCTCCCGCGTCGTGACCGTCAGCAGCACCGGCCACCGCATCCGGGCCGCCATCCACTTCGACGACCTGCAGTGGGAGCGCTCGTACAGCCGGGTCGCCGCCTACGGCCAGGCCAAGCTCGCCAACCTGATGTTCACCTACGCACTACAGCGCAGGCTCGCGGCGCACGGCACCACGGTCGCGGTCGCCGCCCACCCCGGCGTGTCCAACACCGAACTCGCCCGCAACACGCCCGCCGCGCTCCGCCTGCCCCTCAGCTGGCTCGCGCCGCTGCTCACCCAGAAGGCCGATATGGGCGCCCTGCCCACCCTGCGCGCCGCCACCGACCCGGCCGTCGCCGGCGGGCAGTACTACGGCCCCGGCAACCGAGGGGAGGTCCGAGGCTATCCGAAGCTGGTGACCTCCAGCCCCGACTCTCACGACCAGGCCGCCCAGCAGCGCCTGTGGACCGTCTCCGAGGAGCTCACCGGCGTGCCGTTCCCCCTACGGCGAGCCGTAGGGGGAACGGGAAACCACTGACCCTGACTAGCCGACTCTGCCGAGTTCGAAATCTTCAGTCCACACCACGCCATATCCGGTGATGTAGCTGTAGCCGTATCCGGTGAAATCTGTGACGACACCGCCGGAACAGGTCACTTCCCCACGTCCGGTCTGAAAGCTGGTCCAGGGTACAAATGAGCCTTCGGCATACCTGATAAGCCAGGACATTCGCTCTTCCGCGAGGTACCCGCCGGAAGTGGGATAAACCGTGCCATCGAGTTCGGTCGTCACCTGAAGAGCGCCCGCGTCATTCTGGATGACCTCGATATTCATCGGCGCGTGCTGAACACCATATGTGATGGCTTCGCCGTCGAAGGTGCCGACCCACTGTTCCTTCGTGGTGCCGCATTCCACCTGTGCCTGTGCGACGGCCGGCCCGGCCAGGAACAAGGACGCTGCGACAAACATCACGGACAGGACGGATCTCTTTCGCATAAAATGCTCCCACTGTTTCAGCGGCATCGAACCTCGCCACCATTGGCCGGTCAACTCGAGAACGACTCGAAACTCAAGCAGGTCAGCGCGGGAGCCCACCGGCGCGGTCGTGGCGTTGGAACCGGTCGGGGAGTTGCTCGGACCTGGTCGTCCTGGTGCCCGCGACCCGGACCTTGCGGGCGCTGATCCGCCAGCGGTCGCCCTCGTCGACGAGGGTGTCCTCGTAGCAGCCCCACACGTGCAGGTGGCGGTCCTGCTCGGCGTTGTCGTGGAAGGCGTACACGTAGGCGATGGTCCGCGCGGTGCCCGCGCTCACGTGCAGGAAGCTGACCGTCGACACGTGGTGGCTGGTCGCGGTGTACCGCCCGGTGGCGGCCGCGAACAGGCCGCGCAGCGCGTCCCGGCCCGCGGTGATGTTGCCGTGTCCGTAGTCGAACGTCGCGTCCTCGGTGAACAGGTCGGCCAGCAGGTCGATGTCGCACCGGTCCACGCCACGGCTGTAGGCGTGCAGCGTGTCGTTGATCTCGGCACGGGCAACCAGGTCCTCGGCGGAAAGTCGGTTCACGGGATCACCTCGGGGTTGTCGGTGCGGCGAAGGCGGCGAGGATGGCGCGGAGTCGGTCGGGGTCCTCGGTCGGCCAGCCGAAGTAGGACGACACCCGGTCGATCCGGCCGCCGAACCGCTCCTGGCACCGGGCCGGCATCTCCTCCGGGGTGCCGACGAGCGCGATCTCGTGGAAGAGCCGGTCGTCGACCAGGTCGCCCATCTCGGCCCACCTGCCTTCGCGGGACAGGCCGCGCAGCTCGGGCTGGAGGTTCTCGTAGCCCACGCTGGCCAGCACCTTCGCGTAGGCGGGGGTCGAGGCGTAGAACGCGATCTGCTCCCGCGTCTGCCGGGCGGCCTCGGCGAGCTGCGCCTCGGTGTCGCCCATCACGAGGAACAGCGGCACGTACAGCTCCAGGGCGTCCCGGGCGCGACCGGACGCCGCGAGGCCGCGATCGACGGCGGGCAGCGTGACCTGGTCGAGGTAGGCCCTGGTGGTCATGCCGTGCAGGAGCAGGCCGTCGCACAGCTCGCCGCCGAGCTCGGTCATCCTGGCGCCGACCGCGGCGATCATCGTCGGGATCCGGTGGGTGTGGTGGTGGGGGGTGAACACCGGCGTCATCAGCGTGTGTTGGTAGTGCTCGCCGCGGTGGTCCAGGCGGGTGCCGTCGCGCCACGCGGTGAAGATGGCGTCCAGCGCCAGCAGGAAGTCGCGCATCCGGTCGACCGGCGAACTCCAGTCCATGGAGAAGCGGCGCTCGATGTGCGCCTGGATCTGGCTGCCGAGGCCGAGCGTGAAGCGCCCGCCGGACATGGCGGCGAGGTCCCAGGCGAGGTAGGCGACCGACATCGGGTTGCGGGCGAAGGCGACCGCGATCGCCGTACCGACCGACATCCGCTCGGTGGCCAGCAGGGCGGCCTGGGACTGGAGGAAGGCGTCGGTGACGCTCTCGCTCGCCCAGACGCGGTCGAACCCCTGGGTCTCGGCGTCGGCCGCGATCGGGCCGCAGCCGGCGGCCGAGGAGCCGATCATGCCCATGTCGATCTTCATCGGGCGTCCTTCGGTAGGTGGAGAACCCGTTCGCCGATGGCGTTCTTGAGGATCTCGTCGGTGCCGCCGCCGACGCGCAGGCCGGGCAGGCCGAGGGTGAGCTCGGACCAGGCGTAGGTGCCCCACGCGCCGGTGTCGGCGACGTGCCCGGCGCCGAGGACATCGGCGGCGAGGTCGCTCAGCTGGCGCAACAGGTCGGTCGTGAGGAGCTTGGTCATGGCCAGCTCGGGGCCGGGGGTGCCGCCGCCGTCGAGCAACCGGGCGGTGGTCAGCCGCGCGGCCCACGCCCGCACCACGACGTCGGCGAGCTGGTCGCGGGTGCGGGCGTCGACCGGTGCCCGCACGTGGCGCGCGAGGTCGACGAGCCGGTCGACCATGGCGGCGTCGACGCCGACCTCGCGGCCGATGGCGGAGCGCTCGTGCAGCAGCGAGGTCATCACCACCCGCCAGCCGCCGTCGACCTCGCCGACGCGCGCCGCGTCGGGGACGTGCACGTCGGTGAGGAACACCTCGTCGAACGACGCCCCGCCGGTGAGCTGGCGGATCGGCCGGATCTCCACCCCCGGTGCGCGGAGGTCGACGAGGAACGTGGTCAGGCCGGCGTGCTTGGGCTTGGCCGGGTCGGTGCGCGCGATGCAGAGACCGAGGTCGCTGTAGTGGGCGCCCGAGCTCCAGACCTTCTGGCCAGTCAGCCGCCAGCCGTCGCCGGCACGCTCGGCGCGCGTGGACAGGCCCGCGAGGTCCGACCCGGCGCCGGGCTCGCTGTAGAGCTGGCAGGCGATGACCTCGCCGGTCCGCAGCCGGCGCAGCAGCCCGGTCTTCTGTTCCTCGGTGCCGTGTTCGAGCAGGGTCGGGCAGAGCGTGGCGGCGCTGAAGCGGAGATAGGCGTCGTCGGGCAGTTCGTGCTCCGCCTCGACGGCGCGCAACAGGTCCGCGTGCCGGGTGGTCAGGCCGGCGCCGCCGTAGGTCGCCGGGCCCTCGACCCAGGACAGCCCGTGGTCGTCGAGGTGGGCGCGGTAGCGCCGCAGCCGCGCGATCTCCTCGGTCTCGCCAGCGGAGCGCTCGGCGACGACCGAGACCCGGTCGTCGCCCTCGCCCCAGGCGTTTCCGGCGGCGGCCCGTCGTGGGGCTGGTCGTGGGGCGAAGGTGCTGATCACCTCGGTGACGCGCTGCCGGAAATCCCGCTCACTCACGGTCGACATCGTCCTCCGATCGCGCTTCTCGCCCCGGCCCACTGTTGCGTTCGATGGGGCGGCGTCCCTAAAGTAGCAAAGCAAGTGCTTGATTTAAAGTTCTGGAGCCGGGGTTGAAGGAGGTGTCGTGGTCGGCATCGAGTCCTACGCCGTGTACCTGCCCGTGCCGCGCCTGGACCGCGCCGACGTGGCCAGCGTCCTCGGCGGGCGGGGAAAGGGGGCGCGCCCCGTCGCGTCGTATGACGAGGACGCCACCACCATGGGCGTGGCGGCCGCCCGTGCCGCGCTGCGCGGGGCCGGCGGTCTCGACAGCCTGTGGTTCGCCACCACGCGGCCCGCCTACCTGGAGAAGTCGAACGCGGCCACCGTCGCGGCCGCCGCCGGGCTCGCCGAGGACGTGGCCGCCTACGACCTGTCCGGCGCCCTGCGCGGCGGCGCGGGCGCGCTGCGCGCCGGCCTGTCGGCGGGTGCCGCCGTCGTCGTCGCGAGCGACCTCCGCTACGGCCTGCCCGGTTCGGCCGACGAGGCCGACGGGGCCGACGCCGCCGCCGCGCTCGTCATCGGTGCCGACCCGGTCGCCGAGCTGATCGGCTCGGCCTCCCTGACCAGCGAGTTCCTCGACCGGTGGCGGATCCCGGGGGAGGCCCGCACCCGGACCTGGGAGGAACGCTTCGGCGTGGAGGCCTACGTCCCCCTCGTCGAGCGGATCGTCGACGACGTCCTGGGCCGCTGCGAGCTCAAGCGTGAGCAGGTCGACCACATCGTCATCAGCACGCCGCACGCCCGCGCCAGGGCCATCGCGCGGCGCGGTTTCGAGGCGGTGCAACTGTCCGCCGTCGACGCGGCGGGCCTCGGCTACGCCGGCGCCGCCGACCTCGCGGTCGGCCTGGCGCTCGCGCTGGACGCCGCGTCCCCCGGCGACGTGGTCCTGGCGGTGACGGCCACCGACGGCGCCGACGCCTTCGTCTTCCGGGTGACCGAGAAGCACGCGACCAGCGCGCGCAGCGGGCTGGCGGACGCACCCGCCGGACAACCCGTGTCCTACGGCGACTTCCTCACCTGGCGTGGGCTGCTGCCGCGCGAGCCCGCCCGGCGCCCGGAGGTCAAGCCGCCCGTCCCGCCGGCCGCGCGCCGGACCGCCGCCTGGAAGTTCGGCTTCGTGGCCGCGCGCTGCGGCTCCTGCGGGTACCGCAACCTGCCGCCGCGCCGGGTCTGCCTGCGCTGCTCGGCCACCGATGGCTTCGAGCCGGTCTCGATGGTCGACGTACCCGGCCGGATCGCGACGTTCACCGACGACTGGCTCTCGGAGTCGGTCCAGCTCCCGGCCCATGTGGTCGCGGTCGACTTCGACGGGGGCGGCCGGTTCGAGTGCGAGATGACCGACGCCGTCGGTCGCGAGCTCGCCATCGGCGACCGGGTGACCCCGACGTTCCGGCTGGCGAGCGTGGCGGGCAACGGGGTCCGGAACTACGTGTGGAAGGTGCGCCCGCACCTGGGGGAGGACTGATGGGATCGCACGCCCTCACGACGCCGGTGGCCGTGGTCGGCATGGCCTGCACGAAGTTCGGTGAGCTGTGGGACCGCGACGTCGACGACCTGCTCGTCGAGGCGACGCACGGCGCGCTCGGCTCGGCCGGCGGTATCGGTGTCGGTGACGTCGACGCGTTCTGGCTCGGCTCGATGATCTCCGGGGTCTCCGGGCTGACCCTCACCCGCCCGCTCAACATCGCGCACAAGCCGGTGACCCGGGTCGAGAACATGTGCGCGACGGGCTCGGAGGCCTTCCGCAACGCCTGCTACGCCGTCTCCTCCGGCGCCTACGACGTGGTGATGGCGGTCGGCGGGGAGAAGCTCAAGGACGCGGGCTACTCCGGCCTGGAGATGCCAAGCGTGCCGGGCGACGGCACGCCGCCGGTGCTCAGCGCACCCGCGATGTACTCGATGATCGTGCCCGCCTACGCCCGCCGCTACGGCGTGCCGGAGGAGCGGATCAAGGAGGCGATGACCCACATCGCCTGGAAGAACCACGGCAACGGCGCCAGGAACCCGCGCGCGCAGTTCCGCAGGGAGGTGCCGAAGGAGACCATCGCCGCCGCGCCCACCCTCGCCGGCCGGCTCAGCGTCTTCGACTGTTCCGGGGTCGCCGACGGGGCGGCCGCAGCCGTGATCGTCCGCGCCGACGACGCGCTGAAGTACACCGACACACCGCTCTACGTGCACGCCCTGGCGCTCGACGCCGGCTCGGGCACCGGACGCCACGACAGCGACTACGACTACTCCGACCTCGCCGAGGCGGCGGTGTCGGCGCGGACGGCGTACGCGCAGGCCGGGATCACCGACCCGGCCACCCAGATCTCGCTGGCCGAGGTGCACGACTGCTTCACGCCGACCGAGCTGGTCCTGATGGAGGAGCTGGGTTTCTCCGCGCGCGGCAGGGCATGGCAGGACGTCCTGTCCGGCCGCTACGACCGCGACGGCGCGCTGCCGGTGAACATCGACGGTGGGCTGAAGAGCTTCGGTCACCCGATCGGCGCGAGCGGGCTGCGGATGATCTACGAGATGTGGTTGCAGTTCCGCGGGGAGGCCGGTGAGCGTCAGGTCGCCGACCCTCGGTTCGGGCTCGTGCAGAACCAGGGCGGCAGCCCCGGCGATCTCGTCAGCGCGGTGACCATCGTCTCCGGCAGCCGGCCTGATCCGCGGTGACCGTTCGACGACGCACGTTCCGTTAGGGTGGCCGAGCATTTGGACCGGTTACAGGAAGGCAGCGCAGCGTGAGTAGTACCCGTCGCCGCTCGACCGGCTCTCCCACGGGCGTGGCTCGCAAGGAGCTGATCATGCGTGCCGCGGCGAAGGTGTTCGCGGAGAAGGGCTTCGCCGCGGCCACCGTGCGTGACATCGCCGACGAGGCCGACATGCTCTCGGGAAGTCTCTACTACTACTTCCAGTCCAAGGAGGCGATGGTCGAGGAGGTGCTCGTCGAGTACCTCGACGCCATCATCCGCGGCTACGACGCGGCGGTGGCCGAGGCGCAGGGCCCCGTCGACGCGCTGGAGCAGCTCGTCGCGTGCGCCCTGCGCGGCCTGGTCGAGAACCGGCAGCACGTCACGATCCTGCAGAACGACTGGCACTACGTCGGGCCGATGGCGGGCATCGCCGAGCGCCAGCACCAGGTCGAGAAGGTGTGGCTGGAGACGATCCAGCGGGGCATCGACGCGGGCGTGCTCCGCGGCGACATCGACGCCCGGATGATCTACCGAACCATCATGGGCGCGATCCAGGCGGTCATCCGCTGGTTCAACCCGCGTGGCCGGGTCGGCATCGACCGGGTCATCGAGGTGCAGACCGCGATCCTGCTCACCGGGATCCGCACGGCCTGACAGGAGGAGTGCCTCGGCGGCGCCTTGTTGTCAGCGCTGAATAGCAAGCGCTTGATCTACCGCGCGGGAGGAGAAGGTCATGGCTGGTCTGGTGCTCAGCGCAGAGCTGTCGCCGGTGTTCGCCCGGTTCATGGACCAGCGCGGCCCGGTGGCGGTGAGCCGCCTGATCGGTGCCGAGCTGCCCGAGCTGTGGACCGGCCTGGTCGAGGAGGTCGGCGCCGCCGGCCTGCTCGTCGAGGACGAACACGGTGGTCAGGGGGCGACGCTCACCGAGCTTGCCGCCGCCGTGGCCGAGGCCTCGCGATGTGGCTGGACCGGTCCGCTGGTCGCGGCGTCCGGTGTCGCGGTGACCCTGCTGCGCCTGGTCGATCCCACCGACGCCACCGGCCTGCGCCGGGCACTCGCCGAGGGGCGGGTCGTCGTCCCCGCCCTGCACGAGGACGGGGCCGGCGCCGCCCTGGACGCGGCGGCCCAGCTGGCCGGCGAGAGCGCCACGCTCACGGTCACCGGGTGCAAGACGTTCGTCGACAGCGGGACCCACGCCGACGCGTTCCTGGTCACGGCGTCCGGTGCCGGTGGCGCGCTCGACCTGGTGCTGGTCGACGCGACAGCGCCGGGGGTGCGCGTCACGGCCATGGACGCGGTCGACCCCGGGCACGGCCTCGCCCTGCTCGACCTGGACGCCGCCCCGGCGGTGCGCTTCACCGGGGGAGCGCCGACCGCGGCCGCCGTGCACGACGCCTGGCTGACCGGCGCGCTGCTCACCGCGGTGGACGCCCTGGCCGCCGCCGACCGGGCCTTCCGGCTCGCCCGCGACTACGCCATCGACCGCAGGCAGTTCGGCCGCTCGGTCGCGTCCTTCCAGAGCGTCAAGCACAAGCTCGTCGACATGTACGTCGAGCTGGAGACCGCGACCAGCGCCGTGCTGGCCGCGGTGGCCGCCGCCGCGAGCGGGGCCGACGACTGGCGCTTCGCCGTGTCGGCGGCCAAGGTCCTGGCCGGGGACGCCGCGATGGTCGTGCTGCGCGAGGCGGTCCAGGTCCACGGTGGCATCGGGTTCACCTGGGAACACGAGATCTCCCACCACTTCCGGCGGGTGACGACCGCCCGCGCGCTCTACGGGACGCCGACCGCCCATCGGGTGCTGGTCGCCGAGGAACGGGGTTTCTGATGAGCGACGTGCCCACCCGGGTCGTGCTGCGAGAGGTCGGCCCCCGCGACGGCCTGCAGAACGAGCCGCCCGTGCCGACGGCCGGGAAGGTGGCGCTGGTCGACGCGCTCGGGACGACCGGGCTGACCGAGATCGAGACCGTCTCCTACGTGCACCCGAAGGCGATCCCGCAGATGGCCGACGCCGCCGAGGTGTGGTCGGCGGTGCGCCGCCGCGACGACGTGCGCTACTCGGCGCTGGTGCCCAACCTGGTCGGCGCCCGCCGGGCACTCGACGCCGGCTTCCGCGACATCGAGGTCGTCGTCTCGGCCTCGACCACCCACAACCTGCGCAACCTCAACCGCACCCCGCGGGAGTCGCTGGAGGCCATCGCCGAGGTCATCGACCTGGCCCACGCGTCCGGGGCGCGGTGCCAGGTGATCGTCGCGACCGCGTTCGGCTGCCCCTACGAGGGGGAGATCGCCGAGGACGTCGTCGCGTCCTACGCCGCCAGAGCCCGGCGCGACGGCGCGGACAGCATCTGCTTCGGCGACACCACGGGCATGGGTTCCCCGCCCAGGGTCCGCCGGCTCGTCGGCCGGTTCCGCGAGCTGGATGGCGGCGAGCCGCCTGCCCTGCACCTGCACGACACCCGGGGCACGGGCATGGCGAACCTCGTGGCCGGCCTGGAGCTGGGCGTGTGGCGGTTCGACGCCAGCGTCGGCGGCCTCGGCGGCTGCCCGTACGCGCCCGGCGCGAGCGGGAACATCGCGACCGAGGAGGCGGTGTACCTGCTCGCGGAGCTCGGCGTGGAGACCGGGGTCGACCTGGACCGCCTGCTCGACGTCGCCGCGCTCGCGCAGCGCCTCGTCGGCCGCGAACTGCCGTCCCGGCTGCTCAAGGCCGGGCCGCGCACCCGCCTGGCCAGCTGATCCCGGCCAAGCGAACCTCCAGGAGGAACCCCATGCCCCTCGACCCGACCCGGGTCGGCCTGGTCACCGGACCGCACACGGTGACCTGGACCGACAAGGACTCGCTGCTCTACGCCCTGGCCGTCGGCGCCGGCCAGGACGACCCGCTCGGCGAGCTGGCCTACACGACGGAGAACAGCGAAGGCGTCGCCCAACAGGTGATCCCGACCTTCGCGGTGGTCCTCGGCCTGGCCGAGGGCCTGCCGGACGTCGGCGACTTCGACCCGACGCGGGCGGTGCACGCCGAGCAGGAGTTCGAGGTGTACGGCCCACTCCCGGCGGCCGGCACGGCGCACGTCCGGACGACCGTGACCGAGATCTGGGACAAGGACCCGCACGCGGTCATGTGGACCGAGTCGGAGCTGGTCGACGCGGCGACCGGGCGCCGGCTGATGCGCGGCCGCCTCGGCGCGTTCTTCGGCGGGGCGGGCGGCTTCGGGGGCGAGCGCGGGCCTAGCCCGGTCTGGACCGCGCCCGAGCGGACACCGGACCTCGTGGTCGACTTCGCCAGCAGACCGGACCAGGCGCTGCTCTACCGCCTGACCGGGGACCGCAACCCGTTGCACGCCGATCCGGTGTTCGCGGTCCGCGGTGGTTTCCCGCGCCCGATCCTGCACGGCATGTGCACCTACGGCTACGTCGCCCGCCTGCTGGTCAACCAGCTCGCCGGCGGCGACGTGACCGGGTTGCGGTCCATGGGCGGCCGCTTCACCCGGCCCGTTCTCCCCGGTGACCGTCTGCGCCTGGTCGTGTGGCGCGCGGGCGACGACGGGCTCTTCCAGGTGCTGACCACCACCGGTGACCCGGTGCTCGACCGCGGCCGGTTCGTGCTGCACGCCTGATTCCCGTCTGTCACCGACCCGGGCGGAAATGCGGATATGCGGCCGCCGGCCATTGCGTGACTGGCATCACTGTGCCTAATATCAAGCACTTGCTTCACTTGGTTCAAGCGCTTGCTTGAACCGTTGGCCAGAAGGAGACGCGCGTGTCTCGACTCACCACCCACCGGCAGCGGCGCCGGATCCGCACGGGCGCCGCGGCGGTCACCACGGCGGCGCTCATCGCCATCTCCGGCTGCGGCGACGCGGGCGCCGGCGGCGACACCGAGTACCTCGTCGGCTTTCCCGCCCTCACGTCCGGGCCGGCCGCCTTCGCGGGCGTACCGATCACCGAGGGCGCCAAGCTCGCGGTCAAGGAGATCAACGACACCGGCTACCTCGGCGACGGCAGGACGATCAACCTCAAGATCGATGACATCAAGGGCGATCCGGCACAGGCCATCGCGCTCTACCGGCAGTACGCCGCGGACGGCGCGTCCGGGGTCCTGTGCTGCGGGCTGTCCTCGGAGGCGGGTGCGCTCGCCCCGATGATCAAGCAGAGCAAGGTCCCCGCGATCGTCACCTCCGCGATCCTCGACGGCCTCGCCGAGCCGCCCTACGTCTACCGCCCGGTGGTCCTGCCCGCGGCGCCGGGCGGCATCTACGACCAGTTCGTCGACACCGTCGTGCCCGCCGAGGACATCAGGACCGTCGTCCTGGTGGTCACCGCCGACAACGACGGCATGGTCGGGGACGCCAAGGTCTGGCAGGCCGCGCTGGAGCGCAACGGCGTGGATGTGGTCCGCACGATCAACACCGCGTCGGCCGACACCAACTACACCCAGGCCGCGACCGAGATCCAGTCGGTGGACCCGGACGCGGTGGTGGCCAGCATGCTCGGCACCCCCGCCGCGCTGCTGGCGAAGTCGCTGCGCGAACGCGACTACGACAAGCGCATCCTGACCAGCTACGGCGCCGACAGCGCGGAGCTGTTCAAGTCCTCCGGCGGCGGCCTCGCCGGCGCCCTGTTCGCCGTGCCCTTCCAGGCCGGCTTCACCGAGAACGAGCTCGCCACGTCCTTCGTCACGGACTACAAGGCCGAGTACGGCAAGGATCCCGACATGTACGGGGCGCAGGGCTACACCGCCATGTGGCTGATGGCCGAGGCGATCAAGCAGGCAGGCGACAAGGACCCGGCGAAGGTCGCGGCGGCTCTGGAGAAGATCAGCTCGCAGGACACGGTCTACGGCGAACTCGCCTACGAGGGCGGGCAGGCGAGCCTGAACGCCCCTGGCTCGTACCTGGAGCGCGACGCGGACGGCACGCTCGTGGAATGGACGGGCTGACACCCGCCGCGGGCGGGGGAGGGACGTCGATGGACCTCGGCATCGCCTGCGGCTTCCGGACGACCGGAGCGGAGACGCTCGGCACCGCGATCGCGCGCGCCGCCGCGACCGCCGAACAGGTGGGACTCGCCTCGTGGTGGGCAGGCGGCGACCGCGAGGCCGCCGCCTGCCGGGCACACGACCCGGCGCTGGGGTTGCAGCGCGTGGCCGGGGCGACCAGCCGGATCCGGCTCGGCCTCGCCGGCGAGCTGCTGTCCCTGCGCGGTGCCGCGGTCCGCGCCAAGCAGCTCGCCAGCATCGACTGGTTCGGCGACGGGCGGCTGGAACTGGGGCTCGACCTCGCCGGCCCGCCCGCCGTCCTGGCCGATCCGTTCCGGGACAGCGGCGACCACGTCGGGCGTGCCCTGGACAATCTCGGCGCCATGCACGCGCTGTGGACCCAGCGGCGCGCGTCCTACCTCGGCGAGCACGTCGCGTTCACCGGCGCGATCGCGCTGCCGAAGCCGGTGGGCGACCGGGTGCCCGCCACCCACCTGCGCGCGACCACGACCGAGGTCCTGGACAGGTACGTCACCGCCCACGGCGCACCGTCTGGCTGGTTGGCCTGGCAGGCCGACAGTGCCGAGTTGGTCGACTCGGTGGCGGTGCTCACCACCGTGCTCGGCGCGTCCGCCGAGGGCGTGCGGCGGACCTGGTGTGTGCCCGTCGCCGACCTGCCGGCGGCCAGGGAGGCGGTCGCCGCGCTCCCGGTCCGGGTAGACGAGCTGGTCGCCGTCCTCGACCACCTGCCAACCGACGACGAGATCGGCGCCATCGCGGCGTTCACCTGAGAGAGGAGCCCCGCGTGCAGATCGGTCTGGTCGACCTGTTCGACGGCAGCGCCGAGCGGAACCCGGACTTCATGGCCCGGTTCGGCCGCACGGCCGAGGAGCTGGGCTTCACCGGCATCTGGCTGCCCGAGCACATCGTGTTCTTCGACGAGTACACCTCGGCCTATCCCTACCCCGAGGCGCCGTCCGCGACCGACCCGGAGAAGGTCGAGCGCCACAACAGGACCGTCGACGGCACGGCCAGGGTGGAGGCCGCCGAGGACCAGGGGCTGCTCGACGTGCTCCAGGCCGCCGTGGAGGTCTGCGCGGCCACCACCCGGCTGCGGGTCGGCAGCTCGGTGCTGCTGCTGCCGCTGCGCAACCCCCGGCTGCTCACCAGGGACCTGATGACCGTGGCCGCGCTCACCGACGGCCGGGTCGATCTCGGCGTCGGCGTCGGCTGGTCGGCTGAGGAGTTCGCGGCCTGCCAGACCGATTTCACCACTCGCGGCCGCCGCTGCGGGGAGGGGATCGCCGAGCTCACCAGGCTGTGGGCCGACCCGGACGGCATCTACCCGGCGGACCCCACGCCGATGCCCAGGATGCTCGTCGGCGGGCACTCGCCGGCCGCGCTGCGCCGGGCCGCCACGATCGGGACCGGGTGGTACCCCTGGAATCTCACCCCGTCCCAGTTCACCGAGCACCACACGACCTACCGCGACGCGCTCGCGGCGGCCGGGCGGGACCGGTCCGCGCAGCACGTGATCGTCGGGCTCCGCTTCACCGGCGAACTGGCCGCCCTGCCGTCCGTCGTCGAGCGATACCTGGACCTCGGGGCCGACGGCGTCAACCTCTCACTGCGGATGGGCACCCACGACTACGCCGACACCATGCAGGCGGTCTCCGACACCCTGCGGCTGGCCGCATGAGCAGCCCGGTGCAAGCCTCGGAATCGAGATCAGGCCGAGTGCTCCCCAACCGCACCTCAGGGGAACGTGACGCAAGCCAGCCACAGGTACGTGACCAAACAGGACTCTCCTTCTCCAACGTGACCAACACAGTGAATTCCGGGGAGGCGGGACAGTTAATTCCGGGGAGGCGGGACAATGAGTGTTGACGTCGAGGACTTTCGTGCGGAGGTCCGGGCCTGGCTCGCGGCGAACGTGCCCGCCGAGCCGCTGCCGTCGTGGACCGAGCAGGCGGGCTTCGACCTGCACCGCGCCTGGGAGGGCCGGCTGTTCGCCGGCGGGTACGCGGCCGTCGACTGGCCGAGTGAGTACGGCGGCCGCGACGCCGGCCTGCGCCGGTCGATCGCGTTCGCCGAGGAGTACTACCGCGCCGGTGCGCCGGAACGGATCAACATGGGCGGCCTCTACCTGCTGGGACCGGTGCTGATGCAGTGGGGCACACCCGAGCAGCGCGCCCGCTGGATCCCCGACCTGCTGGCCTGCCACACGATCTGGTGCCAGGGCTTCAGCGAGCCCGGCTCCGGGTCCGACCTCGCCTCGCTGCGGACCCGTGCGGAGCGCGACGGCGACCACTTCGTCGTCAACGGCCAGAAGATCTGGATCTCGATGGGCGGCTTCGCCGACTGGATCTTCGCGCTGGTGCGCACCGACCCCGACGCCGGCCGCCGACGCAAACACGACGGCATCACGTTCCTGTGCATTGACCTGCGCTCGCCGGGGGTCGAGGTCCGGCCGCTGACGATGGTCGACGGCACCCGCGGCTTCGCGGAGGTCTTCTTCACCGACGTCCGGGTCCCGGTCGAGAACGTCGTCGGCGAGGTCGACCGCGGCTGGGCGGTGGCGATGTCGACCCTCGGCTTCGAGCGCGGCGCCGTGTTCGGCGACCACGCCAAGTTCGCCGGCGACGTCGCCGACCTGGCCGCACTCGTCGACGCCCGCGGCCTCGCCGAGGACACGCACGCGCTCGACGAGCTTGGCCGGGTCCTCGTGCAGGCCGAGGTCTACCGGGCCAACGTCTACCGGCTGGCCGCGCGGGCCGAGGCCGGCGGCGAGCTCGACAGCACCGCCAGCATCAACAAGGTCTTCTGGACCCAGCTGCAGCACGACATCTTCGACACCGGCATCCGGTTGCTCGCCGCGGACGGGGCCGTCGTCGGCGACCCGGGCTCACTGCCGGGCGCCGACCCCGCCACGCTGCGGGCGTGGTCGCGCTGGCACCACCGCTACTGGTACGCCAGGGCCGCGATGATCTTCGGCGGCACGAACGAGATCCAGCGCAACATCATCAGCGAGCGGGTGCTCGGCCTGCCCATGGAGCCGCGACGATGACCGCCAAGGACACCCTCGACCAGGACCGGCGCCGGCTCGTGGAGCTGACCGACGACATCCTGGGCCGCCACTGCGGGCTCGATCATCTCCGTGCCCGGCTCGACGACGGCACGGCCCACACCGCCGGGCTCTGGGGCCGGCTGACCGAGACCGGCCTGGTCTCCGCGCTCGTCGCCGAGGAGCACGGTGGCGCGGGACTGTCGCCGGCCCACCTGTCGGGCGTGCTGCACAGCCTCGGCCGGCACGCGGTTCCCGAGCCGTTCCTGGAGACGGCGGTGCTCGCCACGTCCGTCCTGGGCGCCCTGCCCGGTCCGGTGGCCGACACGTGGCTGCGCAGGATCGCCGAAGGGGACGCGATCGCCGTCGTTCGCCTCGGCGAGCTGACGCCGTTCCTCCCGTACGCCGCCGACGCCGACCTACTGCTGGACCTCGCCGCCGACGGCACGGTCCTGGCCCACCTCCGCGAGGAGTTCGCGGTCGTTCCGGTGCCCTCCCTGGACCCGTTGCGGCCCCTCGCGCGGGTCACGCCCGCCGGCGGGGGCACATTTCTCGGGCAGGACAGCGCTGTCCTCGCCAGGACGCGGTCGCTCGCCATGGCCGGCGCCGCCTGCCTGCTCGCGGGCGCCGCCCAGCGGCTGCTCGAGCTGACCGTCGAGTACGTCGCCGTCCGCGAGCAGTTCGGCCGGCCGGTCGGTTCCTTCCAGGCCGTGAAGCACAAGGCCGCCGATCTCGCGGTCATGGTCGACATGGCCACCGCCGCGGCACTGTCCGCCTTCGACGCCGTCGACGACCAGGACGGACCGCGCCGCGCCGCGGCCGCCAAGGCCTACGCCGGTGACGCGGCCGCCAGGGCGAACGTCGACGCACTGCAACTGCACGGCGGGATCGGCTTCACCTGGGAGTACCACCTGCACATCTGGCTCAAGCGGGTGATGGGCCTGGCCGCGTGCTACGGCACGACGACGGCGCTGCGCCGCGACCTCGCGCGCGAGCTGCTGGCCCGCGTCACCGAGGAGCGCCGAGGATGAGCCAGCTGGGGTTCTGGCGCTTGGCCGCGGTCGCGCCCGACGCCGTGGCCGTGGTCGAACCGGACGGCACCCGCCTGACCCGAGGCGAGCTGCTGGCCATGGCCAACGCGACCGCCCGCGTGCTGCGCGGGCTGGGCCTGGAACGCGGGGACCGCGTCGTGGGCGTGGTCGCCAACGAGTCGTTGGCGATCGCGCTGGTGCTCGCCTGCCAGCAGGTCGGCGCCTACTACGTCCCGGTCAACCCGGCGTTGACCCCGACCGAGGTCGGCCACATCGTGCGGGACGCCGCCCCGGTGGCGCTCCTGTGCTCGCTCGCGCACGCCGACACCGTGCGCGCGGCCGCCGACGCGGTGGGCCTGACCACCGACCGGCGGTTCGCGTTCGGCCCGGCGCCGGGTCTGCGTGACCTCACCGCCACGCTCGCCGGGCTGCCGACCGGACCGGTCGACGACCGGTCGCCGGGCTCCTACCTTGCCTACACCTCCGGCACGACCGGCAGGCCCAAGGGCGTGCTGCGCCGGCTGCCGGAGGGCGATCCGGACGACGTGTTCGCCGCCGGGGCCGCCTGGCAGCTCGGCATGTTCGGCATCACGCCGCTGGAGGACGGCGTGCACCTGGTGACCTCGCCGCTGAGCCACACCGCGGTGAGCGGACTGGCCGTCACCTCACTGCACTACGGGCACGCGGTCGTGCTGATGGACCGCTTCGACCCCGGGCACGTGCTCCGCCTGATCGAGGAGCACCACGTCACCACGACCCACCTGGTGCCGACCCAGCTGCACCGGCTGCTGCGCCTCCCCGAGGAGGTCCGGGCGGCGTATGACGTGTCCAGTATGCGCAACCTCGTGCATGGCGCCGGTCCGTGCCCGGAGTCGGTGAAGCGGGCGGTCATCGCGTGGTTCGGGCCCGTGGTGTGGGAGTACTACGGCGCGACCGAGGCGGCCGGCACCGCGATCACCAGTGCCGAGTGGCTGGCGCGCCCCGGCAGCGTCGGCCGCCCCCAGCCCGGCGCCGAGGTGCGCGTCCTGGACGCGGACGGCGAGCCGGTGCCGGCCGGACGCACCGGGAGGGTCTACCTCCGGATGGGCGCGCACGCCTTCTCCTACCGAGGGGACGACGCGAAGACCATGGCCAGTCGGGTCGGCGACTTCGTCACCGTCGGGGACCTCGGCCGGCTCGACGAGGACGGCTACCTGTACCTGCTCGGCCGCACGGCCGAGGTGATCGTGCGCGGCGGGGTCAACATCTACCCCGCCGAGGTCGAGGCGGCGCTACTGGAGCACCCCGACATCCAGGACGCCGGCGTGATCGGCCTGCCCGACCAGGAGTGGGGCGAGGTCCCCTGCGCGGTGATCCAGGCCGTGCCCGGCTCCCCGCTGGGCACCGGCGACGTCGATGCCCAGCTGGCGCCGTTCCTCCAGGATCGCCTCGCGCGCTACAAGGTGCCGCGCCGCTACCAGCTTGTCGCCGAGCTGCCACGCGGGGCGAACGGCAAGCTCCGCAAGCACCTGTTGCCCGCTCTCGTCACGGAAGGGACCCCGTGAAACCCGTTCCGCTGCCCACCCCGGACACCCAGGAGTGGTTCGACCGCATCGACGCCGGTGAGCTGACGGTGCCGCGCTGCACGGCCTGCGCGTCGTTCTTCCTCTACCCGCGCGGCAACTGCCCCCGCTGCGGCGCGCGCTCGGTGGAGCTGGTCCCGGCCGATGGCCACGGCGTGCTGCTGTCGTTCGTGGTCAACCACCGTGCCCCGCCCGGCTTCGAGGCGCCCTACGCGCTGGGCGTCGTCGCCCTGGCGGAGGGCCCGCACCTGACCGGCGTGGTCCGCACCGACCACCCGGACCTGCTGGAGGTCGACACCGCCGTGCGGGTCGCCTTCGAGCGGCGCGGTGAGCGCCGGATCGTCTGCTTCGAGGTGGTCACATGAACCTGCGTGGCGCGATCGCGATCGTCGGTGCCGCGGAGAGCACCGAGCTGGGCAAGATCCCGGGCGCCTCCGCCCTGCAACTGCACGTCGACGCCGCGCTCAACGCGCTGGCCGACTGCGGCCTAACCCCGGCCGACGTCGACGGGGTCGCCTCGGCGGGGGAGCTGCCGGTCGACGTCGCCGACTACCTGGGCATCGTGCCGGAGTACCTGGACGGCACGAACGTCGGCGGCTGCTCGTACATGCTGCACGTGCGGCACGCCATGGCCGCGATCAGCGCCGGGCTGTGCGAGACCGTGCTCGTGACGCACGGCGAGTCGGGGCGCTCGCGGGTCGGCATGGTGCCCTGGGCGCCCGCGCCCCAGTCGTTCATGGCGCAGCTGGAACTGCCGCACGGACCGGCAGGCGCGCCGTCGCTGTTCCCGATGGGCGTGCGGCGCTACATGGCCGACTACGGCATGACCCGGGAGCAGTTCGCGATGGTCCCGGTCGTGCAGCGGCGGTGGGCCGCGCTGAACCCCCGCGCCAAGCTGCGCGACCCGATCACCGTCGAGGACGTGTTCGCCTCGCCGGTCATCGCCGATCCGGTGCACCTGCTGCACTGCTGCCTGGTCACCGACGGCGGCGGCGCGCTCGTGCTCACCTCCGCGCGGCGGGCCGCGGCGCTGGACCTGCCGAACCCGCCCGTCTACGTGCTCGGCGCGGGCGAGTCCAGCGAGTCCTCGGTCGTCTCCGGGCTGGCGAGCCTGACCTCCTCGCGCGCCGTCCGCATTGGCGGCGAGCGCGCGTTCGCCCAGTCCGGGCTCGCGCACGCCGAGGTCGACCACCTGATGATCTACGACGCCTTCGCGCACGTGCCGATCTACGGCCTGGAGGATCTCGGGTTCGTCGGGCGCGGTGAGGCGCCGGCGTTCATCGCGGAGGGCAACACCGCGCCGGGCGGCGCACTCCCGCTGAACACCAACGGCGGCGGCCTGTCCTACACCCACACCGGCATGTACGGCATGTTCGCGATCCAGGAGTCCGTGCGCCAGGTCCGCGGCGTGGCCCCCGCGCAGGTCGACGGTGTCGACGTCAGCGTCTGCACCGGCGTCGGCGGGATGTTCATGAGCTCCGGCACGCTCGTGCTCGGCAGCGCGGCGACCCTCTGAACGCTCAGGGCAGCGCGGTCTCGCCATCGGGGAGGAACAGCACGAGGGCGGCGCGGACGGCCGTGCACACCAGCACGCCGTCCTGGTTGAGGCCGCGGTGCTCGAGGGTGACGATGCCCTGGCCGGGCCGGGAGGCCGACGGGCGGCGGTCCCTGATCTCGGTCTCGCAGTAGAGCGTGTCGTTGATGAAGACCGGCGCCGGGAAGGCGATCCGGTCGAAGCCGAGGTTGGCGATGGTCGTCTTCTGGGTGAGGTCGGGCACGCCGACGCTGCACACGATGCCCAGGGTGAGCAGGCTGTTGACCAGCCGCTGGCCGAACTCCGACTCCGCCGAGCGCACCGCGTCCAGGTGCAGGCTCTGGGTGTTGATGGTCATGCCGCAGAACAGGACGTTGTCGGCCTCGGTGATGGTGCGTCCCGGCTCGTGCTTGAACACGTCGCCCGGGATCATCTCCTCGTAGTAGCGGCCGCGGCGGGTGTGCACGGTCATGGTGTCTGGCTCCCTCGGTCGGGTTCGGTTCGGGTGCGCAGGCCGTCCCGGTGGTCGGGGTGCGCGACGGCCGCGATGGCCTCGGCGCGCTCGGCCTCGGTGGCGCCGCGCAGCCAGGCGACGCCGTACTCGGTGACCACGGCGTCGGGGGTGTGGCGGGCCAGCGAGACGATGCCGGCGCCCAGTCGCGCGACGATCCGGCTGTGCCGGCCGTCCGGGGTGGTCGAGGGCAGTGCGATGACCGACAGGCCACCGTCCGAGCCGAAACCGGCCTCGACGAAGTCGGCGCCGCCGCCGATCCCGGACACCTGACGGCTGCCGACCAGCTCGGAGCCGACCTGACCCGCGAGATCGACCTCGATCGCCGAGTTCACCGCCACCAGGCGCGGGATTCGCGCCAGTACGCGGGGAGCGTGCGCGACCCGGCTGTCCCGCAGCACGATCGCCGGGTTCCCGTCGGCGAACTCCATCAGCGTGCGCGTGCCCATCAGCTCGGCGGCGGTGATCGCGGGGGAGTCGCCGACGTCGGTCCAGCGCAGCAGCCCACGGGCGAAGAGGTCGACCATCGCGTCGTTGGCCATGCCGACGATCCGCACGGGTCCGGCGCCGCGCTCGGCGAGGAAGGCGGTGATCGCCTCGGGGACCGCGCCGATGCCCAGCTGCAGGGTCGGCTCGGGGGGCAGCAGGTCGAGCACGTGGGCGGCCACCCGGTCGCTCACCTCGTCGCGGACGGCGGCGGGGAACTCGCAGGGCGGGGTGTCGGCGTCCACCAGCACGTCGATCCGCGAGACGTGCAGCATCGAGTCGCCGGTCGTGCGCGGGGTGTGCGGGTCGACCTCGGCGATGACCAGGCCCGCCCTGGCGACCGCGTGGCACACGTAGCTGGCCGACGGCCCGAGGCTGCACCAGCCGTTGCGGTCGGGCGGGGAGACCCGGACGAGGGCGACCGAGGTCTCCCACTGGTCGAGCAGGCCGGGGACGGCGGACGCGCGCGCCGGGACGTAGTCCACCCGGCCGGGGGCCAGCGCCGCCCGCGCCGGGCCGTAGGGGTGCCAGGTGCGGTACCGGAGCAGCCCTTCGGCGGCGGCGTCGAGGAACGGGTAGCTCCCGAGCTGCAGTCCGGAGTAGAGCGTCGGCTTGCCGAGCAGGTCGGCGGCGCCCGCGAGGTGGTTGAGCAGCGTCTCGGGCGTTCCGCACCCGGGGCCGGCCACGATCGCGGCGCCGGGAGGGATGCCGCGTACGGCCGCGCTCGGGGTGCGGTGGGTGGGCAGCCGCAAGGGGCACCTCCTCGTCCGGCTTTCGTGAACGTAGTCCGCGAACTGAATTTAAGCAAGTGCTTGATTTATGTCATTGACAAGGCCCGTTGTGACGTGACTTACTGCACTTCAAGCGAGCGCTTGATTTAGCGAAGTGGCTGGACCCGGTGTCGCTCGTCCAAGGAAGGACCGTTCCGTGCAACTGCTGATGCAACAGCTGCTCAACGGCATCGCACTCGGGGCGGTCTACGCGCTGTTCGCGGTGGGGTTCTCGCTGATCCTGGCCAAGATGGGCATCCTGAACGTCGCCCACGGCACGTTCGCGACCTGGGGCGCGCTGTCGTCCTACTGGCTGGTGGCCGAGCAGGGGCTGAACTTCTGGGGCGCCCTGGTGCTCGGGGTGGTCTTCGCCGGCGCGTTGGGCGTGGCCGCCGACGTGGTCGCCTTCGAGCCGCTGCGCAAGCGCGCCGCGGGCACCTTCGCGCCCATCATCGCCAGCATCGGCATCTGGATCGTGCTGCTCACCTTCGCCGAGGCCTTCAGCGGCCCGACGGCCACGAGCTACCCGACCGAGTCGGTGCCCACCGAGCCGATCCGGTTCGCCGGGCTGCTGCTGTTGCCCGCGCAGCTGATCAGCGTCCTGGCGCTGGTGGTGATCGTGACGGCGGTGCACCTGCTGCTCACCCGCAGCCGGTTCGGCGCGGCCGTGCGGGCGGTGTCGGTGGACCCCCGCTCGGCGACCATCGTCGGCGTCAACGCCCGCCGCGTGCTGATCACGGTCGCCTTCCTCGCCGCCGCGATCGCCGGGCTGGCCGGCGTGCTGGCCGCACTGGCCGACAACAACGTCTCGTTCGGCATCGGCGAGGCCCTGCTGCTCAAGGGCTTCGCCGCGGTCGTCGTCGGCGGCTACGGCGACATCCGAGGGGCGGCCCTGCTCGGCGTCGCCATCGGCGTGCTCGAGGTGATGAGCGCGCAGTACATCTCGTCCGGCTTCCGGGACGCGATCACCTTCGGCGTGCTGTTGGTGGTCCTGGTCTTCCGGCCGCAGGGCATCTTCGGCGAACGACAGCTCGTCCGCGCCTGAGGAAGGAGAGCCGCTCATGAGTACGACAGCCTGGCTGACCACCCTGCAGTTCGCCGGGGTCAACGCGCTGTTCGCGCTGGCGGTCTACGCCTCGCTGTGGACGGGGGTGCTGAGTCTCGCGCCGGTCTTCTTCGGCGCGGTCAGCGCCTTCACCTTCGGCTACGTCGCCGGCACGCTGGGCATGTCGCCGTTCCTCGGGCTGCTGCTCGGGGCCGCCCTGGGTGCGGTCCTCGGCGCGGTGACCGCCGGGCTGCTGATCCGGCTCGACAGCCACTACCTGGCCATGGCCACCATCGCCATGGTGCTGATCGGGCGGGTGCTGATCCTCAACCTGCCGGCGCAGACCGGCGGCGCGACCGGCACCCTCGTCCCGGGCGAGCTCGGCACGTGGGCGTGGCTGATCGGGACCCTGGTGGTCGCCGCCTATGTGCTGGCCCGGCTCGCGGGCTCGCGCTTCGGCCTCGCGGCCGACGCGGTCCGCGAGGACCCCGCCGTCGCCGAGACCCTGGCGATCTCGCCGCGCCGGATCCAGTTCGTCGGCATGGTCATCTCCGGGGTGCTCGCCGGGGTCGCCGGCATCCTGCAGTCGAGCTTCCTGCGCTACATCGGGCCGGACACCTTCTACACCCACCTCGGCTTCGTCACCCTGGCGGCGGTCGTGCTCGGCGGCGCGTTCCACTGGCTCGGGCCGATCGTCGGCGCGATCGTCTTCACGATCCTGCCCGAGCTGCTGCGCGAGCCGATGGGGGAGTACGACCGGGTCGTCACCGGGGTGCTCCTCGTCGTGATCATCATCTACATGCCGCGCGGCCTGGTCGACGTGCGGCGCCTGCGGCTGGTGCGCTCGCGCTGGTGGCGGCCCAAGGGCCGGGAACCAGGGGAACCGGACCAGCGGCAGCCCGTCGGCGCGGAGGTGGCCCCGTGACCGGGCTGGCGGTCGACATCGTCGGCCTCACGAAGGCGTTCGGCGGCCTCACCGCGGTCGACGACGTCACCATCCAGGTGCCCCCCGGCCGGATCCACGGCATCCTCGGCCCCAACGGCGCCGGCAAGACGACGGTGCTGAACATGGTGAGCGGCTTCATCCAGGCCGACTCCGGCAAGCTCGACGTCTTCGGGCAGGACATCACCCGGATGCGGCCGTTCCAGATCGCGCGCCGCGGCGTCGCGCGGACCTACCAGAACATCCGCCTGTTCCCCGGCCTGACGGTCCTGGAGACCGTCGTAGCCGGCGCCTACGCGCAGCGGAAGTCCACGATCGCCGGCGCGCTGCTGCTGAGCGGGGCCGAGCGCCGGGAACGCCGGGAGATCCGGGAGCGCGCGGCCGGGCTGCTCGCCAAGGTCGGCTGCCGGGCGCCGCACTCGGCGCTGGCCGAGACGCTGTCCTACGGCGACCAGCGCCGGGTCGAGATCGCCAGGGCGCTGGCGACCGACCCCAGGGTCCTGCTGCTGGACGAGCCGACCGCAGGCATGAACGACGCCGAGTCCCAGCAGGTCGGTCGCCTGCTGGTCGAGCTGCGCGAGTCCGGTCTGACGCTGATCCTCATCGAGCACAACATGCGCCTGGTCGAGGACTTCTGCCACACCGTCTCGGTGATGAACTCCGGCGCGGTGCTGGCCGAGGGCGCGCCGACGTGGTGCCTGGAGCAGGACGAGGTCAAGGAGGCCTACTTTGGCAAGCGATCCGATGCTGCGCGTATCGCGACTCTCCGCCGCGCACGGCGCGGTCCAGGCGGTGCGTGAGGTCGACCTCGAGGTCGCCAAGGGCACCCTGGTCGCCCTCATCGGCTCCAACGGCGCGGGCAAGACGACGACGCTGAACACGATCGCCGGCCTGCACAAGCCGTCGGCGGGCTCGGTGACCGTCGACGGCCGCGACATCACCGGGTGGGCCTGTCACAAGGTGGTCCGCTCCGGGGTGGCGCTGGTGGCCGAGGGCCGCCGGGTGGCGCCGCCGCTGACCGTGCTGGAGAACCTCGAGCTGTCCGCCTACAGCGGCCGCACCACCAAGGCCCAGCAGCGCGAGCGGCTGAGCGAGGTCTTCGACCTGTTCCCCCGGCTGGCCGACCGGCGCGGCCAGCTCGCGGCGTCGATGAGCGGCGGGGAGCAGCAGATGCTCGCCTTCGGTCGGGCGCTGATGACCCGCCCGAAGGTGCTGCTGCTCGACGAGCCGTCGATGGGCCTCGCGCCCTCGATCGTCGACGTCCTGTTCCAGACCATCGAGACCCTGCACGGCAGCGGCGCGACGATCCTGCTCGTCGAGCAGAACGCCGAGCTCGCCCTGGCCGTGAGCGAGCGCGTCTACGTGCTGCAGCGCGGCCGGATCGTCACCGACGGATCCGCCGAGGCCGTGCGCGGCAGCGCGGAAGTCATGTCCGCCCTGTTCGGCTGAACCAGAAGGAGCTCCACAGACCATGAGTGAGATCAGGCTGGACGGCCGGGTCGCCGTCGTCACCGGCGCCGGGCGCGGGCTCGGCCGCGAGCACGCGCTGCTGCTCGGCGCGCGCGGCGCCGCGGTGGTCGTGAACGACCTCGGCGGCGCGCTCGACGGCGCGGGCGGCGGGGCGTCCCCCGCCGAGCAGGTCGTCGAGCAGATCCGGGCCGCGGGCGGGACCGCGATCGCCGACACCAACGACGTCAGCACCCTGGAGAGCGCCTCCCGGATCGTCGCCACGGCGACCGAGACCTACGGCCGGCTCGACATCCTGGTGAACAACGCCGGCATCCTGCGCGACCGCTCACTGGCCAAGCTGACCCCCGAGGAGGTCGGGCCGGTGCTCGACGTCCACCTCGGCGGCACCATCTGGATGAGCAAAGCGGCCTGGCCGGTCATGGTCGCGCAGGGCTACGGCCGGATCGTCAACACCACGTCGGCCGCCGGCCTGTTCGGCAACTTCGGCCAGACCAACTACGCCGCGGCCAAGGCCGGCATCTGGGGGGTCACCAAGACCCTCGCGATCGAAGGGGCCCGCAACGGCATCCAGGTCAACGCGATCGAGCCCGGCGCCCGCACCCGGATGACCGAGAACCTCCTCGGTGACCTGGCCGACCGGCTCGACCCGAGCCTGGTGGCGCCCGCCGTCCTGTGGCTGGCCGCCGAGGAGTGCGCGACCACCGGCGAGGTCTACAACGTTGGCGGCGGCCGGGTGGCCAGGGTCGTGGTGGCCCAGACGCCCGGCTTCTTCTCCCGTGAGGTCACCGCGGAAGCCCTGCGGGACAACTGGGACACGGTGAACGACCCGGACCTGGCCGAGGTCATGACGACCTTCCAGCAGGAGATGACGGTCCTCATGGGGCTGCTGTCGGCGGTCGCCGATGCGTGAGCTGCGCGATCCCGAGCACGAGCTGATCGCCACGGCGATCCGCGAGCGCGTGGCCGAGTTCGACGACGACTACTGGTCGGCGTGCGACCGCGACCACCGGTTCCCCTGGGAGTTCTTCCACGCGCTCGCCGAGGGCGGCTGGGTGGGCCTGGCCATCCCCGAGCAGTACGGCGGCGGTGGCCGCGGCGTCACGGAGGCGGCGATCCTGCTCCGGGAGATCGCCGCGTCCGGGGCGGCCATGAACGGGTGCACGGCCCTGCACATGAACGTGTTCGGGCTCCAGCCGGTCATCAAGTACGGCAACGACCGCCTCAAGGAGACCTTCCTGCCGCCCGCCGCGGCCGGCGACCTGCACGTCGCGTTCGCCGTGACCGAGCCGGACGCGGGCACCGACACCTCCCGGATCACCACGCGTGCCGTCCGCGACGGTGACGGCTGGCGGATCAGCGGCCAGAAGATCTGGACGAGCAAGGCGCTGGAGTCCTCGGTGGCGCTGCTGCTCGCCCGCACCGCGCCCGCGCCCGACACCGAGGCCGGCCGCTTCGACGGGCTCAGCCTCTTCCTGATCGACCTGGACCGCGACCACGTCGACATCCGGCCCATCCCCAAGGCCGGCCGCAACGCGGTCGCCACCTGCGAGACCTTCTACGACGAGCTCCCGGTCGAGGGCTGGCGGCTGGTCGGCGAAGAGGGCAAGGGCTTCAAGCACATCCTGTCGGGCCTCAACCCCGAACGGATCCTGATCGCCGCGGAGGCGACGGGGATCGGCCAGGCCGCGCTGCGCCGGGCCACGGACTACGCCAAGGTCCGCCGCGTGTTCGACCGGCCGATCGGCAGCAACCAGGCGCTGTCCCACCCCCTGGCCGACTCCTACGCGCGACTCGAGGCCGCCTGGGAGCTGACCATGATCGCCGCCGCCCGGTACGACGCCGGCCTGTCCTGCGGCGCCGAGGCCAACATGGCGAAGTACCTCGCGGCCGAAGCGGGCTACGACGCCGCCGACCGTGCGGTGCAGACCCACGGCGGGCTCGGCTACGCGCAGGAGTACCACGTCGAGCGCTACTGGCGGGAGGCCAGGATCATGCGCCTGGCGCCGATCAGCCAGGAGATGTCGCTCAACTTCATCGCCCAGCAGGTGCTCGGCCTGCCGAGGAGCTACTGATGCGCCGCCTTGAAGGCCGGGTGGCCTACGTCCTCGGCGGCGGGAGCGACGGTCCGGCCCGGCCGGGGGAGACCCTGCCGATGGGCAACGGGCGGGCGATCGCGCTGCGCCTCGCGGCCGAGGGCGCGACGGTCGTCGTGGGGGACAAGGTGCTCGCCCGTGCCGAGGCGACGGTCGCCCACCTCGCCTGCCCGGGGCTCGCGGTCCAGGTCGACGCCGCCGATCCGGCCTCCTGCCTGGCCGCGGTGGAGTCCGCTGTGGACCACGGCGGCGGCCGGCTCGACGTCGTGGTGTGCAACGTCGGGCTGTCGGGGCGGGAGCCGCTGAAGGTCCAGAGCCTCGAGGACTGGGAGTTGGCCGCCGACGTCAACGTCCGCTCGCACTGGCTGACCGCGCAGGCCGCGCTCGGCCCCATGCTCGCGCGGGGGTCGGGGGCGTTCGCGTTCGTCGGCTCCACCGCTGGCGTCTACAGCAGCCGGCGCTCGTTGTCCTATGAGGCAACGAAAGCGGCGCAACTGGCCGTGATGCGCCACGTCGCGGTCCGGTACGCCGATCGCGGCATCCGGGCCAACGCGGTGGTGCTGGGCAACATCGACTCGGCGCTGGTGCGCCGCGAGTTCGGCGACGCGCCGGGCGCGGCCCGCGCGGCGGTCGTGCCGATGGGGCGGGAGGGCCGCCCGGAGGAGGCCGCCGGCGCGGTGGCCTTCCTGGTGAGCGACGACGCCGGCTACGTCACCGGCCAGAGCCTGCTCGTGGACGGCGGCGTGAGCGCGGCCTGGCCCGTCCCCCCGGTCGTTTCGTGAACAGGAGCAGCAGATGACCAGTGTTGTTGTCAGCGGCGTCGGGATGAGCCCGTTCGGGAAGTTCCTGGACAAGTCGATGAAGGACCTCGGCCGGGTCGCGGTCGACGCCGCGCTCACCGACGCCGGCATCGAGGTCAAGGACGTCCAGGCGATGTTCTTCGCGAACGCCCTGGCCGGGCTGATCACCGGCCAGGAGTGCATCCGGGGAGAGGTCGTCGGCTATCCGCTCGGCCTGGCCGGCATCCCGATCCACAACGTCGAGAACGCCTGCGCGTCCGGCGGCAACGCCCTGCACCTCGCGTGGCTGGCGGTCGCCTCCGGGCTGTACGACACGGTGCTCGCCCTGGGTGTGGAGAAGGCGAACCACGAGGACCGGCAGCGCACCTTCAGCGCGTACGCCGCGGGCATGGACGTCGAGCAGGGCTTCGCGACCGGCGACGGCGCCGGCCAGGAACGCAGCCCGTTCGTCGACCGCCAGGCGCGGCTGGCCGCCACCCTCTTCGACGAGCGGGGCGTGACGATGGCCGGGCTGGCCAGGGTCGCCTCGCGGTCGCTGGAGAGCGCCCGGCTCAACCCGTTCGCCCACCGGCGCTTCGGCGGCTCGCCGCAGGACGTGCTGGACGCCCGCGTCGTGGTCGAGCCGCTGACCGTGCTGATGAGCTCGCCGATCAGCGACGGCGCGGCCGCGGTCGTGGTGACCAGCAGGCCGGTCGCACCGGCCAGGTCGGTGGACATCCTCGCCTCCCGGATGGCCACCCGCCCGCCCGCCGACCAGCCGGACGCGCCCAACGCGGTCGCGGCGTCGGCGCTGGCGGCCTACGAGCAGGCCGGTCTCGGGCCCCGGGACATGGACCTGGCCGAGGTGCACGACGCCTCGGTCGCCTACGAGCTGATGGCGTGGACCGACATCGGGCTCTGCGAGCCGGGCGACGAGCAGCGCTGGGCGATGGACGGCGTGACGGCGGCGGGCGGCGCGCTGCCGGTCAACCGCTCCGGCGGCCTGGTCGGCCGCGGCCACGCCCTCGGCGCCAGTGGCCTGGCCCAGGTCCACGACGTCGTCCGCCAGCTGCGCGGTGAGGCGGGCGAGCTGCAGCTGGCGGACCCGCGCCGGGCGGTGGTCCAGATCGGCGGCGGGGTCGTCGACTGGCTGACCGCCGCGTCGAGCGTGCACGTGCTCGGGAACGGCTGAGCCGTGTCCGACCTCGTCATCGACGCCCACCTGCACGTCTGGGACGCCACCTGGCTCCCGGAGGGCCTGCGGCGTGCGTGGGCAAGGCAGGGCGCGGGGCGGCGGCTGCCGGAGCGGCACCCCGACGAGATCCTCGCCCATGTCGCCGTCGGCCAGAGCGACCCGGACGCGGGCCTGACGGTGGCGGCGTTCGACCGCGTCGGCGTCGCGGCGGGCCTGATCCCGGTCGTCGACTGGACCATCGTGGGCGCCCCGACCGGTGAGCACCTCCCGATCGGCGCGCTCAACGCCCGGTACGAACAGCTCTGCGCGCGCAACGAGGGGCGGCTGTACTTCGCGGCGGGACTGGACCCACGGCATCCCGACGCCCGGGTCCTGTTCGAACAGGCGGCCGCGCACCCGCACTGCCGCGGGTTCAAGCTCTACCCGGCCGCCGGCTGGGACCTGCGCGATCCCGCGCACGCCTGGCTGTTCGCGGCGCTGGTGGACCGCGAGCTGCCGGCGGTCATCCACTGCAGCCCGCTCGGCGGCGACCCGCTGCAGGTGGTGCGCTGCCGGCCGGCCGAGGTCGGCGCCCTGCTGGCGTCGTACCCGACCCTGCGGGTGTCCTTCGCCCACGCGGGCATCGAGGCGTGGTGGAGCGAGGCGCTCGACTGCGCGACGGGCTGGCAGCACGCCTACCTCGAGCTGTCGTTGTGGCAGCGCCTGGCCGCCGCCGACTACCCGGAGTTCCGGCGCCGGGTCCGGGCGATGCGTGCCCAGATCGGGGCCCATCGGCTGGTCTTCGGGTCCGACATCTGCCGTGGCCCCAGGGAGGACGCCGACGGGAACGACCTGGCGCGCTTCGTCGGCATGGTGCGTGACCTCGCCGCGCCGCACGCCGGCGACCCCGCGGTCCTCACCGACGACGAACTCGGGCTTTTCCTCGCGGGCAACGCCATCCGCCTGTTCGACCTCAAGGAGTTCACATGAGCGATTCTCTCGGCGCGCTCTTCGCCAACGCGGGCGAGCGGTTCCACGACAACGTGGCGGTCACGGTCGGGACGCAGCGCCGCACCTTCGGCGAGGTGATCGACAACGGCTGGCGGCTCGCGCACGCGCTGCGCGACCGTGGGGTCGCGCCGGGCTCCTTCGTCGCCGCGATGCTCGGTGCCAACCGGGTCGAGTCGCTGGAGGTCTACGTCGGCCTCGCCCTCGGCGGCTACACCGCCGTGCACGTCAACGACCGGCTGACCGCGCCGGAGGTCGACCACGTCGTGTCCGACTCTGGCGCGGTGGCGCTCGTGCACACCGACGGGCCGGCCGGGGTCGCCACCGCGATGGCGACGACCACCGACCTCACGGCCTGGTTCGCGATCGGCGGCGACCCGCCGGCCGGGGCCGAGGCCTACGCCGAGGTGCTCGCCGGTGCGTCCAACGAGCCAGCACCCGGCCAGGTCGACCCGGAGGACATCGCCCTGGTTGGCTACACCAGCGGCACGACCGGCTTCCCCAAGGGCGTCCTGGTCAGCCACCGCGCGGTCGTCAACTGCGTCAAGCTGGTGCCCTTCGCCTACCGCCTGCCGCTCCAGGGGCACGCGGCCTTCCCCGGCGGCTGGTCGTTCGTGTCCGGGCTGTGGGGGGTGATCTTCCCGCACTTCTACACCGGCGGCACGGTCGCCTTCATCCCCGGCGCCACCCCCGACGAGTGGGGCCGCCACCTGGTCGAGCACAAGGCGACGTTCACCCTCGGCCTGACCCCGCTCATCCCGGGCCTGATGGAGGCGCTGCGGCTGCACCCGGCCGCCCTCGACACCCTGCAGTCGGTGCTGCACTCCGGCGGTCCGCTGCCGCCCGAGCTGGCCGCCGACCTGGTCGCCCTGATCGAGGACCGTCTGGTGGAGACCTACGGCATGACCGAGGTGGTCGGGCCGATCACGATCTCCAACCGCGCGGACTGGCGTGGCCTCGGCGACGCGGACAACATCTTCGAGTCCGTCGGCCGCCCGCTGCCGACGTCCGCGATGCGGGTCGTCGACGCCGACGGGAACCCGCTGCCGGCCGGCGAGATCGGTGAGCTGGTCATCGAGGCGGACACGATGTTCTCCGGCTACCACAACCAGCCGGAGAAGACGGCGGCCGCGCTGCGTGCCGGCGCCTACCACACCGGGGACCTCGGCTACCGCGACCAGGCCGGCTACTACTACCTCACCGGACGGGCGCAGGAGCTGATCATCACCGGTGGCGCCAACGTGTATCCGGCCGAGGTGGAACGCGTCCTGGTGCTGATGGCCGAGGTCGCCGAGGCGGCGGTCTTCGGCCTGCCGGACGAGCGCTGGGGCGAGGCGGTCGCCGCGGCCGTCGTCGTGCGTCCCGGCTCGACCGTGACCGCCGACGAGGTCCGGGACTTCGCCCGGTCGCAGCTGGCCGGGTTCAAGAAGCCGGTCCATCTCTTCTTCGTCGACGAACTGCCCCGCAACGCGGCGATGAAGGTCATGAAGCACGTACTCAAGGAGCGGTTGGCCGACGCGGCCGGCTCGACAGGAGGCCAGCGGTGAAACTGGGCATCAGCGAGCTGTTCCCCGCGTCCGGGCCGCGCGACGGGCGGTGGTCGATGGACGCCGCGCAGCTGATCGAGGAGCTCGGCTACAACTCGGTGTGGCTGCCAGAGCACGTCGTCTTCTTCCCGACCTACCGCTCGCAGTACCCCTACGAGTCCGGCGGTGCCCAGGAGGTGCACCGGACGCTCGGGGTCTACGACCCGCTCGTGCTCGCCGGCGCGATCGCCGCGGCGACCACGACGCTGCGGATCGGCACGTACGTTCTCGTGGTGCCGCAACGCAACCCGGTCGTCACCGCGCGCCAGGTGGCCAGCGTCGACCGGCTCAGCGGCGGCCGGTTCCAGCTCGGCGTCGGGGTCGGCTGGTCGGCGGAGGAGTACGCCGCGCTGGACGTGCCGTTCGAGCGCCGCGGCGAGCGCATGAACGAGTACCTCGCGGCGATGCGTGCCCTGTGGGACGAGGAGGAGGAGACCGCGTTCGCCGGTGAGTTCGTCGAGTTCGAGCCGCTCTACTGCTTTCCCAAGCCGGCCCAGAAGCGGCTGCCGGTCATCGTCGGCGGCAACAGCAGGGCGTCCCTCGAGCGGATCGTGGCCTACGGCGACGGCTGGGCCGGTTACAGCCGCACCCACGAGGACATCAGGGTCTTCGTGGACAAGCTCACCGTCCTGATGGATGCCGCCGGCCGCGACATGTCCGAGCTGTCCCTCAAGGTGGGCCGGCGCAGCAAGGGCACGACGGAGCAGGACTGGGCGGACGACCGCGCCTACATCGAGGAGGCGTTTCGCGTCGGCATCGACGAGGTCGTGGTCTCCCCGAGGATCGCCGACGAGAACTACGAGCGGGACATGCGGCGCTACGCCGAGATCGTCGGCCTCTGAGGGGGCTCAGATCGACCAGTGCATGCCACCGTCGACGCTGACCGTCTCCCCGGTCACATACGACGCCGGCCCGGACGCGAGGAAGGCGACGAGCGCGGCGGCCTCCGCCGGCCTGCCGAACCTGCCCGCCGGGATGCGGTCGCGGATCAGGGCGGCGCGCGACTCCTCGGTCGGGTACGTCCGCCGGGCCTGCTCGCTGTCGACCCGTCCTGGCGCGACGCAGTTGACGGTGACGCCGTCCCGCGCGACGGTCCGCGCGAGGGCCTTGGACCACAGCACGCAGGCCGCGACGGCGGCCTGGGCGGGGGACACCACGGTCGGCTCCAGCAGGCCGACGAAGTTCACCACCCGCCCCTGTCCGCTGGTGCGCAGCATCGGCAGCAGGGCGTCGGTGAGACGCCGCTTGGCGTGGAAGTTGAGCTCGAACTGCCGGTGCCAGAGCTCCTCGGTGAGGATCTCGCCCGGCTGCTCGGCGGCACCGGCGACGTTGGCCAGGACGTCGACGCGGCCGTGCTCGGCCGCGACGGCGCCGGCGATCCGTGCGGCGACCAGCGGGTCGGTGAGGTCGGCCTCGACCACCAGCGGCCGGGCGGCGACCGCCGCCACCTCGTCGGCGACCTGGTCGAGGAGTGCCCGGCGGCGGGCGACCAGCACCACCTCGGCGCCCTCGGCCGCGAGGGCGAGTGCGGTGGCGCGACCGATTCCGGCGCTCGCTCCGGTCACCACGGCGACGCGTCCGGCCAGCTGTAGGTCCATCGATTCCGTCCTTCCGTACAAAATCAAGCAAGTGCTTGATACATTAGCCGACGGAGAGGTGTCGTACGGGTAATGTGCAGCAAGCGCTTGATTCAATGAGGGGATCCGCCCATGACCATCCAGGCTGACCGGCAGCCGATGCCAGGTCTCGACTACCTGATCATCGGCGCCGGCGTCTGCGGGCTCTACCAGCTCCACCAGCTTCTCGAGCTCGGGGTGTCGGTGCGGGTCGTCGACGCGAACGCGGGCCTTGGCGGGACCTGGTACAACAACCGCTACCCGGGGTGCCGGTTCGACTCGGAGTCCTACACCTACCAGTACTCCTTCTCCCAGGAGCTGCTCGACGAGTGGGACTGGAAGGAACGCTTCGCTCCCCAGCCGGAGACGCTGTCCTACCTCGAGCACGTCGCGGACCGGTTCGACCTGCGTCCCCACATCAGCCTCAACACCAGGGTCGAGCGGGCCGAGTGGATCGAGGACGGTCCGCACTGGCTGGTGACGATGGCCGACGGCGAGCAGGTCCGCACCCGCTTCGTGCTGTGTGCGATGGGACTGCTGTCCGTGCCCACCTACCCGAGGATGGCCGGCCTCGGCACCTTCGGCGGGGTGGAGACCCACACCTTCGACTGGCCGGAGGGACTCGACGTCACCGGCAAGCGGGTGGCCGTGATCGGCACCGGAGCCAGCGGCGTGCAGGTCATCACGGACGTCGCGGACAAGGTCGAGCGGCTCACGGTGCTCCAGCGCGACGCCAACTGGTGCGCGCCGCTGGGAAACCAGCCGATCACGCCCGAGGAGATGGCGCGGCTCCGCGCGTCCTACGACGAGATCTTCGCCTGGTGCAAGGAGACGCCGGCGGGCTTCGTGCACCGCCCCGACCGCACGCGCTCGACCGACGTCACCCGCGAGGAGCGGCTGCGGCACTGGAACGACCTCTACGACAACGGTCACGGCGCCGCGCTCTACATGGGCAACTACCGCGACACGATGATGGAGGCCGGTCCCAACCGCGAGCTGTCCGAGTTCGTCGCCGACCGGATCCGGCAGCGGGTCGACGACCAGGAGGTCGCCGAGCTGCTCATCCCCAAGGACCACGGCTTCGGCAACAAGCGGGTCGCCGGCGAGTCCGGCTTCTACGAGGTCTTCAACCAGGACAACGTCGAACTCGTCGACCTGATGGCCAACCCCGTCCGGGAGATCACCGAGAACGGCATCCGCCTCGACCTCGGCGACGACAAGGTGCGCGACCTCGACGTCGACATCATCGTCTACGCGACCGGCTTCGACGCCGTCACCGGACCGTTCGACCGGATCGACTTCCTGGGTGTGGGCGGCGTGCGGCTCAAGGAGCAGTGGCAGGACGGCCCAGAGACCTGCGTCGGTGTCCAGGTCACGAACTTCCCCAACCTCTTCATGCTGGTGGGCCCGCAGTCCGGCTCCGCGTCGGCCAACTTCCCGCGCGGTATCGAGGACGTCGTCAACTGGATGACCGAGACCGCCCGCCACATCGAGGCAGCCGACATCGTCCGGATCGAGGGCAGGCGCGAGGCGGAGATCGCCTGGGTCGACCACGTCCGCGAGATCAACAGCCGACTCCTGCTCGCCCACTCGAAGTCCTGGTTCAACGGACACAACATGAACCTCGACCGCGACGACAAACCACGCGTGATGGTCTACCTCGGCGGCGCCCCCCGCTACCGGAAACGCCTCCAGCAGGAGATCGACGACGGCTACCCGAGCTTCGAACTCCGCACAGCGCGGGTTTCTCCTGGACGGCCCGGCCTCATTCCGGACAGGATGGATCCCGGAACCTGACGATGGCCGATCCGCCGTCACGGTCTCGCTCAGACAACTCATCGCCGTCGGTCTGCTCGCGCCGGGCACGGTGCTCACGAGCCGTCCCGGCAACTGGGCCGACCGCGAAGCCACCGTCCTCGAGAACGGCGATCTGCGCCTCGACGGCCGGGTCTTCAACTCGCCGTCCGCGGCGGGGCATCACGTCCGCAAAGGTGCGACCAACGGCTGGTACTTCTGGTCCGTGCCGGACGGCAGGCGGCTCACCGACCTTCGTAAGGCCTACCGCGCCAGCCACTGACCCCGGATGGTTCCGCGCACCGTCGAGTCACCGGATCACCAGCTGAGAGCACCAGGACGTCGGGACGTAGGATGTCCGCGCACAGTGGTCGGTCAGGGGACCGGTCAGGGGACACTGTGGACGGTACGAGCGAAGGAACATGGCATGGGACCCTCGCAGGACCAGCGGATGGCGGTGATCAGCCGCCGCGTCGTGTTCGTTCTCGGGATCGTGCTGGCCGCCGGGGCCGTTGTCGCGTTCGTCAGTGACCAGACGGTGGTCGGCATCGTGCTGATCGTCGTCATCTTCCTCGCGGTGCTTGGCCGCGGGCTCATGACGGTGTTGCGCGGGCAACGCGCGCTCGCGGACCGGGAGCGCGCCCAGGTGCCCGACGGCCCGGCCCTCGCCGCCGGCGCGCCGGCGCCGGTGGACGCCGTGGTCGCCGCGCTGGTCGGCATGAACAGCGACGGGCTGCCCTACCGGATCGACGCGTCGCCGGGTGCGGAAGGCGTGCGCGTGGACGTGCGCTGGAAGGACGAGGAACTGCGTTGGCAGACCCTGTTCGTGCGCGGGTCCCAGGCCTACGCGTGGCGCATGGAGGTCGACCTCGACCCGGCCAAGGGGCGGTACAAGTTCGTCGAGCACTCCGGACAGGCGTCCGTGCGTGCCGCGGCCGGACCTCAGGGGGCGGCGGTCCACGGCGCCTGGTCCTGGAAGAAGGGCAAGACCTCCGGCGGCACGTCGGCGACCTTCGTCGAGGGCGCCGACGGCCAGGTCACCGTGTCCGGCCCGGCCGGACCGCGCACCTCGTGGGAGGGCGCGGTCATGATCAAGCCGGCGGACGCGAAGGTGCCGGTGTTCACGGTCCTGCGCAACCACGGCTGGCGGCCGCGCTTCGACGGTCCGTCGGCGCGCCTGTTCGAGAAGTAGGGTCACAGCGCCAGCGGGGCCGAACCGAACGCGACGTTGAAGCGGTCGCACCAGATGACCACACTGCGCAGGCCGTCGAGGTCGGCGTCGGCGGGGATGTCGTAGTTGTGGCTGCCTTCGGTGGCCTTGATCTCGCCGAGCGCCACGAACCGGCCGTCGTCGTACTTGCCGAGTTCGCCGCCCGCGGTCGCGTCGGACAGCCACACGTGGACGTCGGGGCCGTCGGAGGTGGCGAAGTCCTCCAGGCGGAGTACCCGTGTGCCGTCGGGGAGTTCGAGGACGCGTGCGGTGCCGGCGGTCTCGTGCTCCTGGCTGGTGAACGCGCCCTCGGCGAGGACGGCCGGCTGGGGCGGCGGCGGCGTGGTCGTCGGCGACGAGGTGTCGGTCTGCGCCGCGACCGGGGCCGCGACCGGGGCCGGCTCGTCGAGGTGGCTGCTGGTGAACGCGCGCCACGGCTCGAACAGGGCGAGGCCGACGCCGAGGCCCACCACCACGACCGCCACCACGACCCACGCCACCGGTTTCCTCATCAGTTGTCGCATGCACTGATCCTGGCCGAGACCAGGACGCCGACCTAGTTACCGAATTCTTAACGCTCAGCTCGCCACTCTGCGTTGGCCCTCGGTCACCTTCTCGGGTGCGATCGTGCCCCGAATGCCGATGGCGGGCCCGACCCGGGTGCGCCAGGTTGTGCTCATGGGAATTCGATCGTCGAGGCGGGCCGCCTCGCTCGCCGTCGCGTGTCTGCTGTCCACCCTGCTCACACCGGCCGCCGCGGCGGCGGCGCCCGCGCTCGCGGCCGACGTGCGGTTTCTCGGTGACCATGTGGTCGCGCAGTACCAGGACTTCGAGGGCACCACGCTCGGCGGCTTCTCCGGGATCGACCGGGATCTGCGCACCGGTGAATGGGTGCTGATCAGCGACGACCGGTCCGACCGGCAGGCCGCCCGGTTCTACACCGCCGAGATCGACCTCGACGCCGAGGGCGTGCACGACGTGCGGTTCACCGCCACGCACCCGTTCCTGCGCCCGGACGGCGAGGTCTACCCGCCGTCGTCGGCCGGCGACGGCACGACCGTCGACCCGGAGGACATCCGGATCGACCCGTGGACCGGGAGGTACTGGTGGAGTCAGGAAGGGAGCCGGCCACACAGCACGCCCACCCCGACCGACCAGCTCATCCAGCCGTCGATTCGGCAGGCCGGTCGCGACGGTGCGTTCGCGGGCCAGTTGCCGCTGCCAGGAAACTACGAGATCACCACCGCTGAGCACGGCCCTCGGCGCAACCTGTCGCTGGAGGCGATCACCTTCGGCCTCGGCGGTACGCTGTTGACCAGCGCGGTCGAGTCACCGCTGATCCAGGACGGCCCGTTGCCGACGCCGACAGAGGGGGCGCTGTCGCGGGTCACCGTGCACACCCGCACGGGTGGGGTGGTCGCCCAGTTCGCCTATCCGCAGGAACCGCTGTTCGCCGCGCCGAACCCGCCTGGGTCCTTCGCCGACTCCGGCATCCCCGAGATCCTCGCCCACCCGGTCGACCCCACCCGCTACCTGGTGCTCGAACGGGGCTACTCCACCGGATTCGGCTACAACGTGAAGTTGTTCGAGATGACGACGATCGGCGCCACCGACGTCCAGCACATCGACTCGCTCGCCGACGCCGACGTCACCCCGACCCGCAAGCGGCTGCTCGTCGACTTCAATGACCTGCCCCTGCCCATCATCGACA
Source organism: Actinophytocola sediminis (assembly GCF_054779715.1). Taxonomy (NCBI): domain Bacteria; kingdom Bacillati; phylum Actinomycetota; class Actinomycetes; order Pseudonocardiales; family Pseudonocardiaceae; genus Actinophytocola; species Actinophytocola sediminis. The sequence continues at coordinate 108,343 of NZ_BAAGXS010000024.1, forward strand.
ACTTCGAGGGCATGGCGTGGGGACCGCGGCTACCCACCGGCGAACGCAGTCTGCTCGTCGTCAGCGACGACAACTTCTGGACCGGCGAGAACAACCGGTTCGTCGCCCTGGCCATCGGCTGATCCCGCGAGCTACCTACGGGATCATGATGCACGGCTCGCAGGGCATGCCGGCGAAGCGCGGTAGCCACTGCATGTCGTCGGCGGGCAGTTTGGCGCCACAGCGCGCCGCCACGACCGGGTTGTGCTCGACCCCGGGTACCAGCGGAAACAGGTGAATGACCCGGCGGGACTCGAGCGCCGCGCCGCTCTTGAGCCGGCCGAGGAGTAACGCCTGTTCGGAATAATCACACTCGGGTGACGGAGTGGTAGTCTGGGCCGTTCTTATCATCGCTGCCGCGAGTTCCGCGATCGGCCCATGAGAACGTGGGGTCCCGACACCGACTGGCCTGTGCCACGCGACGTCCACCACTCGCGCCACCTCCCCGGCTTGATTCCAGATTAATCCTGATGCACGATTAATCTGCTGTCAAGGACGGTGCCGATCTTAGGGGAGTGTGATGAACGGCTACGATCCGACCACGATCGATGTCTTCCCTGCTGACGGATGGTCGTCGGCGAAGTTCTGCGGTCCCAACGGAGGCAACTGCGTCGAGGTCAACCTCGGCACGCGCGGCGCGGTCGGTCTCCGGGACAGCAAATCGGCAGGTGGCCCGGCGCTCGCGTTCACCGAGGTCGGCTGGGGCCGGTTCCTCGACGCGGCGAAGGCGGGGCAACTGGTCCGCGAATAGCTGGTCGCGGTAGGGTTTAGCGATTATTCCGCGTGGAGACGCACGTGGTCACCTCGCCTGTCGGAGCTACCGCGGTAGTACTGGTGGGCTACAGTGATCCACTCGTCAACTCCCCGTAGTGAAGAAGCGGAGACCCCGGTGTCCAGCACGGTGACGTCGCGGCGCAGACAGCTCGGCAACGAGATCCGTCGCGCCCGGCTCGCTGCCGGGATGACCCAGCACGACGTCGCCGCGTTGCTCGGCTGCGGACAGGGGAAGATCAACAAGATCGAGACGGGAGCGGTCTCGGTCAAGCAGTCGGACCTCAAGCAGATGCTGGATGCCTTCGGGGCCAGCAAGACCGAGGCCGACATGATGACGGAGCTGGCGCGCAACAGCAGCGGTCAGCGTGGCCAGTGGTCGGGGTACCGGTCGGCGGTGCCGCACTGGTTCCGCACGTTCACCGATCTCGAACCAGCGGCCTCGGAGATCCTGAGCTGGCACGGCGAGCGCATTCCGGGGCCGCTGCAGTCCGAGCACTACATGCTCAAGCAGTTCGGCGAGGCCAGGGCGACCGACGTGACGGCGCTGGTGCGCAACCGGCTGGAACGCAAGCAGGTCTTCGACCTCCGGCGGCCGCCGTACTACCGGTTCATCCTCGGCGAGGCCGCGTTGCGCCGGATGCCGGGCGGCCCGAGTCCGTCGGTCGCGCTCGACCAGGTGCAGAATCTACTCGACCTGGGTCAGCGCTACCCGCGGACGTTCATCCATGTGCTGCCGTTCGACACGAGGCTGTCCTTCGTGCCGAACGACTTCACTATCATGCGGTTCTCCGACGCCACGAAGGATTTCGTCTTCGTCGAGCACGCGGCGGGCGGTGTCTACATCGACGACGAGGGCGACTTCGAGTTGTTCGTCGATGCCTGGGACCGGCTGCGGGGCTCGGCGCTGGAACGTACCGAGACCGCGGAGTTCCTGGAGAAAATGGCCCAGGATTTCCGGACGCAGATACGTGTGTGAAAGGACCACGACGTGACCGATGCTGAGCAGGATCCGTTCCCGCCCCAAGGGGTCGACCTCGAACACCCCAGTGTGGCCCGCGTGTACGACTGGTACCTGGGCGGGACCGCGAACTGGGCGATCGACCGCGAGTTCGGTGAACGCGCCACGTCCATGTTCCCCCTGCTGCGCCCGATCGCGATCGCCAACCGGCTGTTCCTGCACCGGGCGGTGCGACACCTCGTCCGGCTGGGCGTGCGGCAGTTCGTGGACATCGGGTCCGGGGTGCCGACCATGGGCAACACCCATCAGGTGGCCGACGAGGTGTCCTCGGACTCGAGGGTGGTCTACATCGACAACGAACCGGTCGCGGTCGCGCACTCCCAGGTGTTGCTGGAGGAGAACGGCGACCCCGACCGGCACGCGGTGATCAACGCCGACCTGCGCAACCCGGACCGGCTGTGGCAGCGGGTCATCGAGACCGGCGTGCTGGACATGGAGCAGCCGATCGCGCTGATGTGCATCGCCGTGCTGCACGTCCTGCAGTTGGACGCCGACGGGGTCGACATCACCACACAGGCGATGGCGCGGTACCGGGAGTTACTCCCTCCCGGCTCCTACCTGACCATCTCGCACGGCACCGACGACGGCGTGCCCGACGACATCGCCGAACAACTGGCCGAGCTCAAGAGGATGTACGACAACTCGAGCACCCGCGTGCTCTGGCGCCCCCGCGACGAGATCCGCCAGTACTTCGGTGACTTCGAGCTGGTGGAACCAGGCATGAGCTGGTCCCAGTCCTGGCACCCTGAGGAAACCGGCCCGAACTCCCCGGTGATCGAGTTCGACAAGCCGAACGAAGCGGTGGTCTGGGCCGGCGTCGGCCGCAAACCCGCCGCTCGCTGATGTCCGGTCATTGTCTGTCTGGTCTTTGCCTGTCTGGTCATTGTCTGTCCACTCATTGCGTGTCCACTGACTGCCTGTCCGCTGTCGGCACGACCGAGCGGAGTACCAGGTACGCGGGCAGCCCGATCGGTGAGAGCAGGATGGTGAAGACCAGGACCGGGGCCATGATCAGCGGGTGAACCCCGCGCCGGCGGCTGTCCAGGTACATCCACCTGCCGACGAACAGGTCCCAGGCGATGATCTGCGCCCAGAACACCGTGATCGCACGCGGATCGGTCAGCAGCGCGTCGGTCGCCGCCAGCGTTGGCTGCGTCACCAGGCTCCACAGTGGACCGAGCAGGGGGAACGCGGCGATCACCCACACCACGAGGGTGGGCGCCACGATCCAGGGCGAGGACACGATGCGCCCGGTCCACCGCCAGGTCGGTGCGAGGACCATCAGTGCCCAGAACGGCGTCGCCACCCAGAACGCGGACGCGAACAAGGTGCTGATCACGCCGCGACCTCCGCGAGCTGACCGGAATCCCGGAGGTCCCGTGTGGACAGTGCGCGGAGGGCGCCGACGACGGTCACGGCCGCGAGCAGGCCGAGTGCGCCCAGCGTCCAGGCGTCCGGCGCGACCACCGACTGGCCGCGGAACGCCTGCCAGGTGGTGATCAGGAACAGTCCGCCGTAACCGATCGCTCCGGCCACGACGAGCCGGGCGCGCGTCGACGTGGCGCGCAGTGCGGGCCACCGGCGGGCGGCGACGGCCAGCCCCATCGCCAGCAGCGGGAGGAACTGCAGGGCGTGGATGCCGATGAAGTGCGGTACCCGCAGGTCGCCGGCTTCGGTGCTCCACCCGGTGAGCGGCAGGCCGGGGCCGCCGTCCACCACGCCGACGGCGTGCCCCCCCAGCGCGTCGGGCTCGCTCCCGCGCGCGAGCGCGGCCCGTTGCTCGGGGGTGGGATCGGCCATGAAGAACGCCACCGCCATCCCGGCGAGCGAGATCAGCAACCCGAGTCGGATGGCCAGGGCGACCGGGCGCTCGGCGAGCCGTTCCCGCAGCAGTACCACGCCCTGGGCGAGGTTGAGCACCCAGACCGCGCCGACCGACACCCCCATGATCTGGAAGACGAGGTTCTCGAATGCGGACGTGTTGTTGAAGTGGCTCAGCTCGCCGCGGGCGGCCTGGCCGACGATGGCGACCATCTCCACGACGAGGAAGACGGCGGCGGCGGTGCCGGTCCACCACATCCACCGGCGCGGTCGTCGCTGCAGCGACATCAGCCATGCCCAGGTGAGGGCGTACAGGCCGAGGGAGATGGCGAACTTCAGCGGTTTGAGCCAGACCGGCGCGCCGGTGAGCACCCGGTCGTCGACGACCAGGCCGACGATCGCGACGGCGCCGGTCACGGCCATGAGCCCGGCGAAGTACATGAGTGGTCGGTGCCAGTCCACGGCCCGACGCAGAAGTGTGGTCATCGAGGTTCCCTTGCTGATAGTGGAACTATCGGTAGCTAAACTATCAGCAATGGGGAAGAGTTCCCACCAGGGGAGGTGGACGTGCGGATCGCCGAGTTGAGCCGCCGCGCCGCGGTCGCGGTGCCGACGATCAAGTACTACGTGCGCGAGGGGCTGCTTCCGGTCGGCGAACGCACCGGCCCCAACCAGGTCAGCTACACCGAGGCGCACGTCGGTCGGCTGCGCCTAGTCCGTGCGCTGGTCGAGGTCGGCGGCATGTCCGTGTCAGCCGTGCGCGCCGTGCTCGCCGCCGTGGACGAGCCGGACGTGTCCCTGCACAAGGTGCTCGGCGCGGTCTCCAACAGCCTCGACCCCTTGGTCGAGCCGGCGGCCGACGACCCGGCCTGGGCAGCTGCCAGGGCACGGATCGAGGGTCTGCTCGATCGGCGTGGTTGGCGGGTGGGCCACGACCACCCCGCCGTCGACACCCTGGCCGGACTGGTGGTCACGCTGGACCGGCTCGGTCACGACGAGTTCACGGCGATCTTCGACACCTATGCGGCCGCGTGCGAAGTCGTCGCCGAGGCCGACGTGGACTGGGCCACCCGGTCGGCGAGCGTGGACGAGGCGCTGGAGTCGGTCGTCGTCGGCACCGTGCTCGGCGAGGCGGCGCTCGCGGCGTTGCGACGCCTGGCGCACGCGCACGTGTCCCGCCGCCTGAGCGAGTCACCGGCGGAGTCATCGGGACCGGGTGACGAGGTTGAGGACCATTGCGCTGGGTATGCCTCTGATGTCGAAGCGAGCAGAGGAGAGCGTGATGGCAGGTCTGTTCAACCGAATCAAGAGCTTCATGCGCAGCCCCAAAGGGCAGCAGCTGACGGACAAGGCGCAGAGCGTGGCGAAGGATCCGCGCAACCGTGAGCGCGCCCGTCAGGCCGCGCAGAAGTTTCGCCGTAGGCGTTGATCGAGGTTGATTGAGTAGGTGTCAGGTCCCGCTCATTTGACTGCTCCGGTGGTCAGGCCGGCGATCACCTGGCGCTGCAGCACGAGGAACAGGGCGATGGGGACCAGCATGATGATGGTCGCCCCGGCCATGGCGCCGGTGACGTTGTACCCGAACTGCGACTTGAAGCCGGCCAGGGCGAGTTGCACGTTGTGGTTGGACTGGGTGACCGTGAGCAGGTTGGCGAAGAAGAACTCGTTCCAGATCTTCACGAACGCCACGACGCCCACGGTGGCGATGGCCGGTCGCGACAGCGGCAGGATGATCAGCCGCAGCGTGGTGAAGTACCCGGCCCCGTCGATGCGGGCGGCTTCCTCGATCTCCGGGGGCAACGACAGCAGGAAGGACCGCATCACGATGAACGAGAACGGGAACTCCAGCGCCGCGTAGAAGATCATCATCCCGATGCGGGAGTCGAACATGTCGAGCTCGCGCACCACGAAGAACACCGGCGTCGCCAGGCCAACCAACGGGATGGCCAGCGCCAGGGAGAACATGGCGACGAGGAAGTTCTTGCCGAGGAACGCGTAGCGGGCGAGCGGATAGGCGGCAAGGAACGCCACGGCGACGGCACCCAGCGTGCCACCGGTGGCATACAGCAGCGTGTTGAGCACGTAGATGTGCAGCTGGATCTCGGTGAACGCGTCGAGGTAGCCCTGGAAGGTCGCGGGGGAGGGGAGAAAACCCGTGCCCGAGTAGACCTGCGGGCCCGTCTTGAAGGAGGACAGCATCACCCACCCGGTCGGCACCAGCGACAGCAGGGAGACCACGGCGAGGAGGCCGTAGATGAGCACCAGCGCCAACGGACGCGGCCGGGTGCGGCGGCGGAGGACGGCGGTCACCGGGCTCGCTCGCCGATCCGGAAGACCCGCCGCACCGTCACGATGAGCACGCCACCCAGCAACAGGATCACCGAGCCGGCGGCGTTGGCGTAGCCCCACTGCCCCTGGACGTAGGCGCGGTAGGCGTACAGGCCGAGGGTGGTGGTGGCGTCGTTCGGGCCACCGGCGGTCAGGATGTAGACCAGGTCGAACATGCCGATGTCGACCAGGAGTCGCAAGAGGACGACGGTGCCGATGATGTTGCGCAGCAACGGCAGGACGATGAACAGCTGGCGCTGGAGCAGGCTCGCACCGTCCACTTCGGCGGCTTCCAGGAGTTCGGTGGGGATCGAGGCCACCTCCGCCATGACGGCCACTACCACGAATCCGATGACGAACACGAAGGTGCCGGCCACCGCCCATCGGGCGGTACCGCTGTCGAACAGCCAGTCGTGCTGGCCGCCGGTGACGGGTGCGAGCAGGTTGTTCAGCAGGCCGTAGGACGGGTTGTAGAACATCGAGAACACCAACGCGTACGCGGCGCCCGAGATCACGAACGGGATGAAGATGATCGTGCGGAAGAGCTTCCAGCCCGGCACCTTCATGGCCAGGGCCATGCCGACCGCCACACCGAGCGGCACCTGGATGACCATGGACGCGCCGCAGTAGAAGAGCGTGTTGCCCGCGGCCTGCCAGAACACCGGGTCGGCGAACAGCTGGCGGTAGTTGTCCAGTCCAGTGAACGCGAAGTCGACACCGCCCCAGCGGGAGAACGCCGTCACGGCCAGCACGACGAGCGGCACCAGGAAGAACAGGGCGAACAGGACGAGAGCGGGCAGCATCGAGACGACGACGTGGCCGCGCATGCCGGTGGGGATGGGTGGCCCGGCCGTTGGTGTGGACGCCGGTGTGGACGCTGGCTTGTGCGTGGTGCCCACCGGGCTAGCTCCCCGCCGAGGAGTCGGCGGCCAGGCGCGACAGGAAAGCGTCCGTGTCGATCTCGCCCCGGACGTAGGCCGGCCACAGGTTCTTCCACGCCGCGTCGATGCTCCCCGGCGCGTGCACCCTGGCGTGCGGGAAGATGTTGGCAACCTGCGGGATCTGGGTGACCAGGCGCGAGCTGAGCGGCTCGAGCCCGGCCGCCTCGACGGTGGCGGCGGGCACCTTGACGGGTGGGTTGGAGCCGGTCGCCTTGGCCTGCCTGACGACCTCGTCGGTGGCGGACATGAACTTCACGAACGCGTCCACCGCCTCGAGCCGGGTCTGGTCGGTCGTGCTCGACACCCAGCCGGCGCCCGAGACGACGATCAGCCCCTGGCCAGCGTCCCAGCCGGGGGACGGGGCGTACTCCGTGTCGTCGTGCAGGCCCGGTGCGGCGTTGGCCGACAGCAGGTTGGTCTTGACGAACCATGGTCCATTGGGGACGGTCGCGGCCTCGCCGGCGAGGTACTTCGAGGCGGCGTTCTGGAAGTCGCCGGAGAAGGAGTCGGCGTTCACGTAACCCCTGGTCTGCCAGCTTCGCAGGCGTTCGGTGGCCTCGACGACGGCCGGGTTGGTCGACCAGTCCCTGCTGGTGGCGATCTCCTCGGTCAGGAAGTCATCGCCCGCCGGTTGGGTGCCGATGAGGTTGGACCACATCAACAGGGTCGCCCAGTCCCCGTCGAGGGCGATCGGGGTCACGCCGGCGTCCTTGAGCCTGTCGGCCATGGCCTCGAAGTCGTCCCAGGTGGTGGGGAACGAGTCGTAGCCAACCGCGGCCAGGAGCTTCTTGTTGTAGAAGATCCCGATGGGGTCCTGTTGCTGGGGAATCGCCCACCGCTGTCCGTCCTTTCCGGACAAAGCGTCGAAGGAGCGGGGCTGGAACGAGTCAGCCCAGGTCGCGTCGGCCTCGAGGTCGGGCGCGAAGTCGTGCAGCCTGCCCGTGGTCGACAACGACTTGATCTCGGCGCTGTTCAGCTGGAACACGTCGGGCAGGTCGTTGGCCAGTGCGAGGCGCTGGAAGTACTGCAGGCGGTCGGCGCTGGAGCCGGCGTTGGCGTTCTGCAGCGTCCGGACGTGGTATTTGCCCTTGTTGGCCGCGTTGAAGCGCTGGGCGGCCTCGAAGTTGTACTGCAGGAACGGGTCCGTTGTGGACTCCTGGCAGGTCGCGCAGGTGATCTCGATCTCGCCGGCCGCGTTGGTCGGCCCGTCTTCCGCGCTCGAGCAGGCGAGGGTGCCCGCCAGCAGAACGGCGGTTGTCGCGGCGAGGACGGTCTTGGTGCTACGCATGGTTCGCCTCACTTCGTCGTATGGCGTGGGGTGGCTCGTCGGTCAGTAACCGACGATCGTCGGCCAGTGCCGCTCGACGCCGGCATCGTCCAGTTCGGACTGGAACTCGCCGAGCAGCGTGTCGTCGGCGCGTACCTGGGCGGGGGTGAGGTCCCTGGCCGCGCAGAAGCCGATGAGGTGGCCGTCGACCTCGCCGATGTTCCACTCCACCAACGGCATCCGGTAGGCGCCGTTGGTGATGTGCGTGGTGCCGATGTTCTTCGCGCCGGCGAGCAGGTTGGTGACCCGCACGGGAACGAGCGCGCCAAGGGGCAGCTCGAACGGGCAGCAGCCGATGTCGATGTAGGAGTCGCCGCCGGTGGAGGGATGCAGGTCGATGCGGTACATGCCGACCCCGACGCTGTCGCGGTGCGCCACCGCGCCGCGGTCGCCGCGCACCTCAAGGGAGATCTCCTGCTCGACGATCGTGTGCTCGGCCACGATGCGCCGTGACTCGCGGATGTAGGGCGCCTTGGCCAGCCCGTCGGGACTGTCGCCAAGCACGTCACCGCGCAGCCGCAGCCCCGGCCAGCCGGTGCCGCCGTCGGGACGCGGAGCGGCCGTCTGCAGCCAGTACAACAGGCTGCGCGACAACTCACGGGCTCGCTTGAGATGGAACTCGGCCTGGTCGGCGGGAACGTCGAGCACGGGACCGTCCCAGTAGTCCATCTGCGGCCAGTTCACCAACGTGATGTCGGATTCGTAGGCACCGGGCAGGAAGTTCCGCGCGGCCGCGATCCGGCGAAAGGTCCACAGGTTGCGGTCCATGCGCCCCACGCGCTGGTCGGCGTAGTCCGGCCGGATGAGCATGTGGTCCTCGACCGGGTTCGGGACGAACGTGTGCTGCGAGCGCGCGAGCGTCTTGGGATGGGGCGCGGTCAACGACAGCCTGCCCGCCGGCCAGTCGGTCGCCGACGAGGTCAGGAAGTGGTCGTAGCTGTCGGGGCGCGCGATCGTGAAGTCCCGACCCGCGACGTGGTCGATGGCGAAGCACACCGAGATCGGCTGCATGTTGAGCGGCGCCGGCAGTGCCGGCGCGTGCGGTTCGCCGGTGACATCCCGCGACTCGGCGCCGGTGACGTACTCGACGCCAGCCAGCGGCAGCAGGTCGCCGGTCTCCGTCGCGTCGACGAACCAGGTGGCGCTCACCGTCGTCAGCTCACCGGTACGTCGATCACGTAGCGTGACCGACTCCAGGGTGTCGGGGTCGTTCGTGGTCGACACGGCCACCGGTTCGTGCGCCAGCAGTACCTGGATGCGCCCGGCGGCCCGGTGCGGCGCGACCAGGGCCTCGATGACGGCGAGGGACACCCTCGGCTCCAGACACAGGTCGGAGACCTTGGCGGAGCCGGGATTGAAGGCCGCCGCGCGGCGGGCCGCCGCCGTCAGCGGGTAGTGCTGGCGGTAGTAGTCGCGAGCGGCATCCCGGAACTGACGATAGGTGGCCGTGCTGCCGAACCGCTCGATCCACAGGTGCTCGTCCGGGGGAACACCCTGGCTCGTCAGGACGCCGCCGAGCCAGTCGGTCGGTTCGGTCAGCACGACGCGCACGCCGCGACGCGCCGCGGCCAGCGCGGTCGAGACGCCGCCCAGGCCACCGCCGACTACCAGAAGCTGTGTCTCAAACTCGGTCATGCGGAGATCTCACCACTGGAAATGCGCCGGTAACATGGCCAGAGTGAGCGACCCTGTGTCTGGAATTGATGTCGCGGCCCGCCGCCTGCGGATCGTCGACTCGGTGGTCCGCGGTGTCGTGCACCCTCCCGGCTCCCAGATCGGGCCCCGGGCGCAGGGCAACGTCCAGCTGCTGTTGATCCATGCCGGAACAATGGTCGTGCGCGTCGACGACCGCGACCCGTATGTCGTCCCCGCCGGACAGATGTGCGTCCTGCTCCCCGGGCACACCGAGGTGATCGGCTTCGCCGAGGGCGCCGAGACCCGCCAGACGCTCGTCCGCGGCACGCTCGACGAGCTCACCCCACCCATGCACCAGTGGCTGGAGGCGGTCCGCCCGACCAGGCCGTTGTCCTCGGCGCTGACCTACCTGGCGCGCGAGGCCCTGATCACCGAACAGACCCGCCTCACCGCCCAGGGCGCGCTGGTCGACGCGTTGGCCACGGCACTGCTGTGGCGGTTCATCGCCGAGTTCGAGAACCTGCCGGCCGCGCTGCCCGCACCCATCGAGGACGCCCGGCTGTTCATCCACCGCAACGTCCAGAACGACATCGACCTGGCGGCCGTCTCCTCGGCCGCGCGGGTGAGCCCCGAGCACCTGGTGCGCCTGTTCCGCGAGCACATGGACACCACGCCCATGCGCTACCTGTGGGACCGGCGGGTCACCCACGGAATCGAGCTGTTGACCAGCACGGGGCTGCCGGTCGGCTCGATCGCGACGGGGTCGGGCTTCAAGACGAGCTTCCATTTCGCGCGCCGGATCAAGGAGGCCACCGGCCTGTCGCCAACGGCGTTGCGCGCGTCCACCTGGTCCCAGCGCCCCACTCCGTAGCCGATCACCGAACGCCGGCGCGGCGGGCGCGGGTGAGTGCGAGCCTGCCGAGGATCACGGTGGTCAGTCCCAGTACCAGCGCCAGCGCGCCGCCGACCACTCCGTTGCCCGTGCCGGGGCCACCGTCGGCGACGGCCAGGTTCAGCGCCCCACCGACCATGGCGACCAGTCCCGACACCAGGGCCACGACGGCACCCGGTTTCCCGCCGTTGCCGACACGGCGGCCGGCGCGGGCCAGCGCCACCCCGCCGACGACCCCGCCGGCCAGCCCCAGCAGCGCGGCCGAGGTGGCCCAGAGTCGTCCGGCGGTCAGGGCGTAGGGGTCGACGCCGGCGGACTGGGCCATGGCGTGCGCGAGCACGTACGGGACGGACATGAGAACGCTCCTCCTACGACGGGTGTCGCCAGAGCATGTCCGCCGGAGCCACCGCCGGTCGTCCTGCTGACACGGACATTCCACGCTGCCGCGAACGCCGTAGGAACGGGGAAACTACCGCCGTCGTGGTAGCCGGCCGATCATCCGCGGGTGGGAGTCGCCAAGGCGGGAACGTGGCTACTGTGCGGACATGGGCCGGGACGCTGTCGTGGACTGGGTGATCGCCGTCGGTGTGGCGGCCACCCTGCTGGTGGCCGGGTTGTCCGGACAGCCCAGCACGAACCTCGACCAGCTGGGCCACCTCCTGCTGGTGGCCGGCGGCCTGGTGTTGGTCCCGCGTCGCCGGGCGCCGGTCACCGTGCTGGCCGCGACCGGGTTGTGCGCGCTGGGCTACCAGGCCATCGGGTTCGACGTGCCCGCCGTCGCGTACGTGTTCGCGGTGTATGCGGCCGTGCGGGCGGGACACCGGGGCGTCCCCGTCGCGGCGAGCGTGCTCATGCTGGGTGCTCTCCCGCTCGCGGCCGTCGTCTCGGGCGTGCACGACTCGGGCGCGGCGTTCGCGCAGGCGCGAGGCGCGCTCGAGATCGCGTGGCTGGTCGCCGCCGGGGCGGCGGGTGAGGCGCTGCGGCAGGCCGAGCGGCGGGCGGACGAGGCCGAACGCACCCGCGAGGAGACCGCGCGGCGCCGTGCCGACGAGGAGCGGCTGCACATCGCGCGGGAGTTGCACGACTCGCTCACCCACCAGATCTCGGTCATCACGGTGCAGGCCGAGGTCGCCGTCCACCTGGCCGACAAGCGGGGTGAGCGAGTGCCCGACGCCCTGTTGGTGATCCGGGAGGCCGGGCGCGAGGCGGCACGAGAACTGCGTGCGACGCTGGAAGCGCTGCGCTCCGACGACCGGGACGCGCCACACGGGCTCGACCACGTCCAGGAACTGGTGCGCCGGGCACGGGCGACCGGCCTGGACGCGACGCTGACGATCACGGGGAACCGCGGCGACCTGCCGAACGCGGTGGACCGGACCGCCTACCGGATCGTGCAGGAGTCGCTGACCAACATCGCCCGGCACGCCGCCGCCGCGACCGCGTCGGTCCGGATCGACTACCGGCCCGACGCCCTGGTCATCCGCGTGGATGACGACGGCACGGCCACTTCGGACACCGCGCCGGTGCCCGGTGTCGGGCTGCTCGGGATGGGCGAACGGGTCACGGCGCTTGGCGGTCACCTGCGGGCGGCGCCGCGCGCCGATGGCGGGTTCACCGTCCGCGCCGAACTTCCCGTGGTGCCAGCATCGGTCTCAACGTCGGTCTCATCGTCGGTCTCAACGTCATGATCCGGGTCCTGCTGGTCGACGACCAGCCGCTCATTCGCGGCGGATTCCGCGCGCTGCTCGACATCGAGGACGACATCGAGGTGGTGGCCGAGGCCGCCGACGGCCGCGAGGGCGTGGCGCTGGCCACCGAGCATCTGCCCGACGTCGCGCTCATCGACATCCAGATGCCGGTCGTCGACGGCATCGAGGCCACCCGGCGCATCGCCGAGGACCCGGCCCTGGCCGCGGTGCACGTCGTCATCCTGACCAACTACGGCCTGGACGAGTACGTGTTCCACGCGCTGCGCGCCGGCGCGGCCGGCTTCCTCGTCAAGGACATCCAGCCGGCGGACCTCCTGCACGCCGTCCGCGTGGCCGCGCGCGGCGACGCGCTGCTCGCGCCGTCGATCACCCGCAAGCTGATCACCCGGTACGTCAGCCAACCGCTCGGCACCGGCTTGGGGCTGGCGGAACTCACCAACCGCGAACGCGAGGCCGTCACCCTCGTCGCCCATGGCCTGACCAACGACCAGATCGCCCACCGCATGGTGATCAGCCCGCTGACCGCGAAAACCCACGTCAATCGCGCCATGACCAAGCTCCACGCCCGCGACCGCGCCCAGCTCGTGGTCCTCGCCTACGAATCCGGCCTGGTGACGCCATCCGTCGCCGGCGGGGGGAGCGCGGGTCCCGGTGGCCTGGACCGCCGGGACCCGCGCCCGTGATCAGCCGGCGTCCTGTTCGATGCCGGTCCACTGCTGGTTCGTGCCGGCGGTGCACGAGTACAGCTGGATCCGCGTGCCGTTGGCCGTGCCCGAGCCGACGGCGTCGAGGCACAGGCCCGACTGGGCGTTGGTGATCGTGCCGTTCGCGTTGAGGTTCCACTGCTGGTTCGAGTCGCCGTCGCAGTCCCAGATGACCACCGCGGTGCCGTTGGTCGTGCCGCGGCCGCTCGCGCCGAGACACTTGCTGCCGTACACGGTCAGCTCGTTGCTCGACGTGTAGGACCACAGCTGGTTGGACTGACCGTGGCAGTCCCACAGCTGTACCTGGGTGCCGTTGTTGGTGGTCGCGTTCGGCACGTCAACGCACCGGTCGGCCCCGACCGAGCGCAGCTCGCCGGAACCGACCGGCGGCTCACCGGGGTCGACGCTGTTGAGCGCGTCCAGCACGGCGTTGTAGGCGGACTTCTTGTTGCCGTTGTCGTCGAACAGCAGCGGGTCCTCGCCCTGCCGCCACGAGTCGCTGTCCCGGATGCCCCACACGGTGATGCCGGTGCAGCGGGGCACGGCGAGGCAGGAGCGGGTGACGCTCGCGTACACGGCGGCCTGGTTGGACCCGGAGATGTCCAGCTCGGTGATCTGGACGTCGACGCCGAGGGCGGCGAAGCGCTGCAGGTTGGCCAGGTAGTCGCCGGGCACGGAGTTGCTCAGGTGGGACTGGAACCCGACGCAGTCGATCGGCACGCCGCGGTTCTTGAAGTCGGCGACCATGTTGTAGATGCCGGTGCTCTTGGCGTTGATGCCGTCGGTGTTGTAGTCGTTGTAGCAGAGTTTCGCGTTCGGGTCGGCGGAGCGGGCGGCGCGGAAGGCGGCTTCGATCCAGTCGTTGCCGGTGCGCTGCAGGTTCGAGTCGCGGCGGCCGCCGCTGTTGCCGTCGGCGTAGGCCTCGTTGACCACGTCCCACGAGTGGATCTGGCCGCGGTAGTGGGTGGCGACCTGGGTGACGTGGTTGATCGCCGCCGACCGCAGGTCACTGCCGGACAGGCTCTGTGCCCAGCCGGGCTGCTGCTGGTGCCAGAGCAGTGCGTGGCCGCGTAGGTCCGCGCCCTGGCTGCTGGCCGCGCTGGCGATGCGGTCCCCGTTGCCGTAGTTGAACTGGTTGCGGTTGGGCTCGGTGGCGTCCCACTTCATCTCGTTCTCCGCCGTGATGCTGTTGAACTCACGCCGGAGGATCGTGGAGTACGTGTTGTCGCCCAGCTTGTTGGCCGCGACGGCCGTGCCGAAGTAGCGGCCCGACTGCGCGGCCGCGGCTCCCAGCGTCGACTCCGCCGCCTGCGCGGTGCCGGTGAACACCGACATCAGGCCGGAGACCAGTAACCCGACCACGAGGCATGTCACCGCCGCGATCGGGGTTCTCGGATTGGTTCGATTCATTGCACTTTCCCTTCGGGCACCATTGTCCACAGGGTTTGACAACACAGCGGCGGATATCGCGTACCGCGCGCTCGCCAGGTGGTGTCCTCGTGGCCGAAGGTAGCGAGCCGCTCGACCCCAAGTCAACGTGTCTTCGCGTTTCCATGTGAGCGCTAATGAAGGCCTCGCCGGTGCCGCGGTCGGTGTTGTTGATCTCCAACGCCGTTGCTAGCTGGGAAGATGGTGCGCGGGCAATCTTGGTGGCGAGTCGGTAGGAGTGATCTTTGTGAGCGCGCTCATGATGAAGAAAGACGTGTTCCGAAACGGTGTGGACACGTCGGTCAACACACCGAAAGTTTCGTATTCGGGTCGTGGTCCGTGTGGTTCCGAAATTTTCGCCAAGGGGGTGGTGAATCGATTTCGGGCGAACGGGGCACCCGTTCGCGGGTCGGGCTGACGGCGAACGTGTGCGGCACCGGGGTGGCGGTCGAGGCTCTCGGCCTCGCGGAGACTGTCTCTTGACGGTAGCGCGCTGGGCGGCGGTATGGTGTGAGTCGAGGTCGATGAGTCGGACTCATCCGCCTGGCGTCGCCGTCGGGCCGGTGTGGCGCGGCATGGCGGCTATTCGGGTCTCGTTCTGTCCAATACGTGGCGGAACGGTGGTTCGGCGTGTCTTGGGAGCGCTCCCGATAGCGGTCGACCGGTTTCTTGCGAGAACATTCATTAGCTATGTTCACGATCACTTCTCATTGCATAGAGCACTGAAATTTTCAGTAGAACTTCCAGCTGGGACAGCGGTCTTGTCCTGTTGACGGTGGCGTGTTAGCGTTCACATCAGTAGTGCCTCTAATTTGCCGGAACCTGCTCGGAAGCGGCTCACTGGTGAGCCGTCATTCCGCCGTCAAAGATGATGGGGTTCGTCATGAGCGTTGCGACGCGCGGACATGTCCTGTGGTCGAGGCTCCTCGCCGCCGCGCTCGCCGTGGTGGCGGCGGCCGGGCTGGCGCTCGCCGCGGCGCCCCACCGACCGGTGGCCATGGCCGCGCCGGGGAGTCCGGCCGTCACCCCGCCGTTGGGCTGGAACAGTTGGAACAGCTTCGGGTGCGGCGTCACCGAGTCGTCGGTGCGGCAGGCGGCGGACGCGATGGTCAGTTCGGGGATGCGGGACGCCGGCTACCGGTACGTGGTGGTCGACGACTGCTGGTTCGACCCGCAGCGCGACGCTCAGGGCAACCTGCGTGCCCATCCCACGAAGTTCCCGAGCGGGATGAAGGCGTTGGGGGACTACATCCACAGCCTCGGGTTGAAGTTCGGGATCTACCAGGTGCCGACCGAGCGCACCTGCGCCCAGCGGGTCGGCACCCATCCCGGTTCGACCGGCAGCGCTGGTCACGAGGTGCAGGACGCCACCACGTTCGCCTCGTGGGGTGTGGACTACCTGAAGTACGACTGGTGTTCGCCGGAGGGCACGCGGGATGAGCAGGTGGCCCGGTTCTCGCTGATGCGGGACGCCTTGCGGGCGACCGGCCGGCCGATCGTGTACAGCATCAATCCCAACAGCTTCCACGCGATCACCGGCGACAGGTACAACTGGGGCGCGGTCGCGGACCTGTGGCGGACCACCGAGGATCTGCTGGACATCTGGCAGAACGGGAACGTCAACAGCTACCCGATGGGTGTCGGCAACGTCGTCGACGTGAACGCGCCGCTGGCCGCACAGGCCGGGCCGACGCACTGGAACGACCCGGACATGCTGGTGGTCGGCAGGCCGGGGCTGACGTTGACCGAGTCGCGGTCGCACTTCGCGTTGTGGGCGTTGATGGCCGCGCCGTTGATGGCGGGCAACGACATCCGCACCATGTCCGCCGACGTCTCCTCGGTCCTGCGCAACCCGGGACTGCTGGCGGTGAACCAGGACCCGCTCGGCGCCGGCGGACGGCGGGTGCGCGACGACGGCGACGTCGAGGTGTTCGCCAAGTCGCTGTCGGACGGCTCGGTCGCGGTCGGCCTGTTCAACCGGGGCGGCGGCACCGCCACGATCAGCACCACGGCCGCACAGGCCGGGTTGTCCGGCGGGTCGTTCACGCTGACCGACCTGTGGACCGGCGGTACGTCGTCGACCTCGGGGCAGATCAGCGCGAGCGTGCCCGCGCACGGGGTGGCGGCCTACCGGGTCGCCGGCGGCTCGCCGCTCGACGCGACCACCTCCCGGTTGCGCGGCTCGGGGTCGAACCGGTGCCTGGACGTGGACGGCGCCGCGACCGCCGCCGGGACCACCGCGCTCGTCTGGGACTGCCACACGGCGGCGAACCAGTCCTGGACCTCCTGGGCGAACGGTGAGCTCCGGGTCTTCGGCGACAAGTGCCTCGACGCGGACAACCAGGGCACCGCCAACGGCACCCGGGTGATCATCTGGTCCTGCAACGGCCAGGCCAACCAACGCTGGACCTTCTCCTCGGACGGATCCGTGCGCAACGTCCACTCGGGACTCTGCCTGGACGTCGACCAGGCGGGCACCGCGAACGGCACCGCGACCATCCTGTGGACCTGCAACGGTCAGGCCAACCAGCGGTGGGTGCGCGCCTGAACGGCGGAGCCGGGAATCCTTCTTCTTCAACTTTCCTTCAACGACGAAAAGAGAGTTGCGATGACCACCGGAACACGCGCGTTGAGCGCCCGTATCAGGGCCGTCACCGCCGCCATCGCCACCGCGGGACTCGCGGCGGCCGGGCTCGTGTTGTCCGCGACGCCCGCGAGCGCGGCGGACACGCTCGGCGCGGCCGCGGCACAGACCGGCCGGTACTTCGGGGCCGCGGTCGTGCCGAACCTGCTGAACGACTCCTCGTACTCGGGCACGCTGAGCCGTGAGTTCAACAGCGTCGTGGCCGAGAACGCGATGAAGTGGGACGCCACCGAGCCCAACCGCAACCAGTTCAGCTACGGCGGCGGCGACCAGATCGTCAACTACGCCCGCGCCCGTGGCATGAGCGTGCGTGGCCACGCCCTGCTCTGGCACGCACAGCAGCCCGGCTGGACGGCGAGCCTGTCGGGCAGTGACCTGCGGTCGGCGATGATCAACCACGTCACCCAGGTCGCCGCTCACTACCGCGGCCAGATCCACTCGTGGGATGTGGTCAACGAGGCGTTCGCCGACGGCAACAGCGGCGGCCGGCGGGACTCGAACCTGCAGCGCACCGGCAACGACTGGATCGAGGCCGCGTTCCGCGCCGCCCGCAGCGCCGACCCGAACGCCAAGCTCTGCTACAACGACTACAACACCGACGGCATCAACGCCAAGAGCACCGGCATCTACAACATGGTCGCCGACTTCAAGAACCGCGGCGTGCCGATCGACTGCGTCGGTATCCAGAGCCACCTCGGTTCGAACTCCAACCTCAGCAGCTACCAGGCGAACCTGCAGCGCTTCGCCGACCTCGGCGTCGACCTGCAGATCACCGAGCTGGACGTCGGCGGCTCCGGCTCCGCGCAGGCGAACGTGTACGGGCAGGTCACCCGGGCGTGCATGGCGGTCGCCCGCTGCACCGGCATCACCACGTGGGGGATCACCGACCGGTACACCTGGCGTCCCAACGACACCCCACTGCTGTTCGACTCGAACTACCAGAAGAAGCAGGCATACCAGGCCGTGCTGGACGCGCTCAACGGCGGCGGCAGCGAGAACCCGGGAACGGGCACGCCGATGCGCGCGGTCGCCGCGAACCGGTGCCTGGACGTGCCGAACCAGACCACCGCGACCGGGACCCAGCTGAACATCTGGGACTGCAACGGTCAGCCCAACCAGCTGTGGAACTACACCTCGGCCAACGAGCTGACCGTCTACTCCGGAAACTCGTTGCGCTGCCTCGACGCGTCGGGCGCGGGGACGGCCAACGGCACGCCGGCGATCATCTGGACCTGCCACGGCGGCGCCAACCAGAAGTGGACCCGCAACGGGGACGGCACCATCACCAACGTCCAATCAGGACTGTGCCTGGAGGTCAGCGGCAGCGCCACCGCCAACGGCGCCACGGCCCAGCTGTGGAGCTGCACGGGCGGGGCCAACCAGCGCTGGGCCACCCAGTGAGCCGGGTACCGGTGGACGGAGCCGCGCGATGCCGGACCTGACGCGCAGACAGGCGCTGCTGCTTGGCGCGGGTGCTGTGCTGACGAGCGCCGGGTGGACGGCGACCGCCCGCGCCGACTCGGTGGCGCCGGCGGACGTGCGTGCCGCCGGCGACCTCGCGCTGTGGTACGACGAGGCGGCCGGCTCGGACTGGCTGCGCGCGTTGCCGGTCGGCAACGGCCGCCTCGGCGCCATGGTGTTCGGCAACACCGACACCGACCGGTTGCAGCTCAACGAGGACACGGTCTGGGCCGGCGGTCCGCACGACTACGCCAACCCGGGCGGCGCCGGCGCGCTCGGGCAGATCCGGCAGCTGGTGTTCGCCAACCAGTGGGGCCAGGCGCAGAGCCTGATCGACCAGACGATGCTGGGCAGCCCGGCGGCCCAGCTGCCCTACCAGCCGGTCGGTGACCTCCGGCTCACCCTGCCCGGCAACAGCGGCGTGTCCGGGTACGAGCGCTGGCTCGACCTCACCACGTCGACGTCGGTGGTGACCTACGTCGCGAACGGGGTGCGGCACCGGCGCGAGGTCTTCGCGAGCGCGCCGGACCAGGTCATCGTGGTGCGGCTGACGGCGGAGACCGCCGGCTCGGTGTCGTTCTCGGCCGCGTTCAGCAGTCCGCAGCGGGCCACCACCTCGAGCCAGGACGGCACGACGATCGGCCTGGACGGCGTCTCCGGCGACGCGCGCGGCATCTCCGGTTCGGTGCGGTTCCTCGCGCTGGCCAGGGCGATCGCCGATGGCGGGAGCGTCAGCAGCTCCGGCGGCACGCTGCGGGTCACCGGCGCCACCGCGGTGACCCTGCTGGTGTCCATCGGCACCAGCTACGTGGACTACCGGACGGTGAACGGCGACTACCAGGGCCTCGCGCGGTCCCGGCTGACCGCGGCCCAGTCCAGCGCCTACGACACCCTGCGCGCCCGGCACGTCGCCGACTACCAGGCGCTGTTCGACCGGGTGACGATCGACCTCGGGCGCACGTCGGCGGCCGACCAGCCGACCGACGTGCGGATCGCCCGGCACGGCTCGGTCGACGACCCGCAGTTCTCCGCGCTGCTGTTCCAGTACGGCCGGTACCTGCTGATCTCCTCGTCCCGGCCGGGCACCCAGCCGGCGAACCTGCAGGGCATCTGGAACGACCAGCTGAGCCCGCCGTGGGACTCGAAGTACACGATCAACGCCAACCTGCCGATGAACTACTGGCCGGCCGACACGACCAACCTCGGCGAGTGCCTGCGGCCGGTGTTCGGCATGCTCGGCGACCTGGCGGTCACCGGGGCGCGCACCGCGCAGGCGCAGTACGGCGCGTCCGGCTGGGTCACCCACCACAACACCGACGCGTGGCGGGGCACGTCGGTGGTGGACGGCGCGTTCTGGGGCATGTGGCAGACCGGTGGGGCGTGGCTCGCCTCGCTGGTCTGGGACCACTACCGGTTCACCGGTGACGTCGAGTTCCTGCGGGCGAACTACCCGGCGGTGAAGGGCGCGACCCAGTTCTTCCTCGACACGCTGGTGACCGAGCCCAGCCTGGGGACGCTGGTGACCAACCCGTCGAACTCGCCGGAACTGGCCCACCACTCGGGGGTCAGCGTGTGCGCGGGCCCCACGATGGACCTGCAGATCCTGCGTGACCTGTTCGACGGCTGTGCCGACGCGAGCGAGGTGCTCGGCGTGGACTCCAGCTTCCGCACCCAGGTCCGGTCGGCCAGGCAACGGCTGGCGCCGATGAAGGTCGGCGCGCGCGGCAACCTCCAGGAATGGCTCTATGACTGGGTCGAGACCGAGCCGAACCACCGGCACGTCTCGCACCTGTACGGCCTGCACCCCAGCAACCAGATCACCCGGCGCGGCACCCCGGCCCTGTTCGAGGCCGCCCGCCGCACGCTGGAACTGCGTGGCGACGCCGGCACCGGCTGGTCGCTCGCCTGGAAGATCAACTTCTGGGCGCGGATGGAGGAGGGCGCGCGGGCACACCAGCTGGTCCGCGACCTGGTCACCACCGACCGGCTCGCGCCCAACATGTTCGACCTGCACCCGCCGTTCCAGATCGACGGCAACTTCGGCGCCACGTCGGGCATCGCGGAGATGCTGCTGCACAGCCACAACGGCGAGCTGCACGTGTTGCCAGCGCTGCCGTCTGCCTGGCCGACGGGGAGCGTCACCGGCCTGCGCGGCCGGGGCGGGCACACCGTCGGCGCGGCGTGGTCGGCCGGCCGGATCACCGAGCTGACCGTCACGCCCGACCGGGCGGGCACCGTCCGGATCCGCAGCCGGCTGTTCACCGGCACCTGGGAGCTGCGCGACACGACGACCGGAACCGTGGTCACGCCGACGAAGCCGGAGAGCGACCTGGTCGAGTTCACCGTCGCGGCCGGACACGGCTACCGCGCGGCAGGTGAGGAGTCGGACTCGGTGGTGGAGCCCGGCGTGTACTACCGGCTCGTCGCCCAGCACAGCGGAAAGCTCGCCGACATCAGCGGAGTGTCCACATCGGCCGGTGCGCTGCTGCACCAGTGGGCGGCGACCGGCGGCACCAACCAGCAGTTCGACTTCCTCGACGCCGGCGACGGCTTCTACCGGATCCGGGCGCGGCACAGCGGCCTCGTGCTGCAGGCCGTGAGCGCGAGCAGCGGCGCCGACATCGCCCAACAGTCCGACACCGGGGCCACGGGCCAGCAGTGGCGGGTGGTCGACCACGGCGGTGGCGTGGTCAGCCTCGTCAACCGGCTGAGCGGTCTCGCGGCGGACGTGTGGTCGGCGGCGACCACCGACGGCGCCCGCATCGCCCAGTGGACGGTCACCGGTGCGGCGAACCAGAGATTCCAGCTCCAACGCGTCTAGCAAGGGAGGTATGTGATGGGAGAACGCAGATCCTGGTTCGGGTCGGCCGCGGTCGCCGCGCTTCTCGTCCTGGCGGCGTTCGTGCCGGCGCCCGCGTCAGCCGAGGACGTCGGTGCCGGGGAGGTTGGTGCCGAGGACGTCGGTGCCGCCGCGTGCGGGTCGGCGCCCACGCTGACCAGCGGCACGCACACGATCCAGAGCAGCGGGCAGAACCGCAGCTACATCCTGCGCCTGCCGGCGAACTACGACCAGAACCACCAGTACCGGCTGTTCTTCGGCTTCCACTGGCTCAACGGCACCGCGAACGACGTCGACTCCGGCGGGTCCGACGGGTACAACTGGTCCTACTACGGGCTGCGGCGGCTCGCGGACAGCACGAACAACGGCACGATCTTCGTGGCGCCACAGGGACTCAACAACGGCTGGGCCAACTCCGGCGGCCAGGACGTGACGCTCGTCGACGACATCCTGCGGCAGTTGCAGGCGGGACTGTGCATCGACTCGACGCAGATCTTCGCCGGCGGGTTCAGCTACGGCGGCGGCATGAGCTATGCGTTGGCGTGCACCAGGGCCAGCGTCTTCCGCGCGGTGGCCGTCTACTCGGGAGCGCAGCTGAGCGGATGCGCTGGCGGTAGCCAGCCGATCGCCTACCTTGGCATCCACGGCCTCAGCGACAACGTGCTCAACATCTCCCTCGGCCGGGGCCTGCGGGACACGTTCGTCCGCAACAACGGCTGCACCGCGCAGAACCCTCCAGAACCGGCACCGGGCAGCCGGGGGCACGTGGTCACCGCGTACTCGGGGTGCCGGGCCGGGTATCCGGTCGTGTGGGCGGCGTTCGACGGCGGCCACACCCCGGGCCCGATCGACGGCGGCGGCGACGGCTGGCAGACTTGGACCTCCGCCGAGGTGTGGCGGTTCGTCACCCAGTTCCAGAGCAGTGATCCCGATCCTGATCCCGACCCCGATCCCGAGCCGGGCGCCTGCCGGGTCACTGACACGATCAACGCCTGGAACAACGGCCTCACCGCGGAAATCACGATCACCAACACCGGCACCACCGCGGTGTCCAGCTGGTCGCTGGTCTTCACCCTGCCATCGGGCCAGACGATCACCTCCGGGTGGAACGCGAGCTTCTCGCCGACGTCCGGACAGGTGACGGCCAGGAACGCGGCCCACAACCCGGGTATCGCCCCGGGCGCGTCGGTCAGCATCGGCTTCCAGGCCAGTCACACCGGCAACGCCGGCGCGCCGACCACCTTCGCGCTGAACGGCTCGTCCTGCGCGGTCGCGTGAGGACGGTCAGCCCTTGATGGCGCCGGACGCCAGCCCCCCGACGAGCTGGCGTTCGGCGACCGCGTAGAACGCCAGCGCGGGCACCATCGCGAGCGACACGTACGCGAGCACGCGCGCGGTGTCCACTCCGTACTGTCCGTGGAACTGGGTGACGCCGACCGGGATGGTCCAGGAGTCCGGGTCGTTGAACACGATGAGCGGCAGCATGAAGTTGTTCCAGCTGGCCACGATCGCGAGCACGGACACGGTGGCGAGGGCCGGACGGGCCATGGGCAGCAGGATGCGCCAGAAGAAGCCGAAGGGGCCGCAGCCGTCGAGCGTCGCCGACTCCTCCAGCTCGGCCGGGATCGCGCGGAAGAACGCTCGCAGGATGATGATCGTCACCGGTAGCCCGAACGCGGCCTGGGGGAGGATCACGCCGAGCGGGTTGTCCAGCAGGTCCAGCTCGCGCAGCAGCACGTAGAGCGGCAGGATCGCCACGGCGAACGGGAACATCAGGCCGATCGCGAACATGGTCGCCAGCAGCTCCCGGCCGCGGAAGGCGAAGCGGGCGAACACGTAGGCGGCCATGGCCGCGACGCCGACCACGACGACCGTGCCGGCGAGCGCGATGTAGGTGCTGTTCCACAGTGGACGCCAGAACTCCGGCGAGGTGAGGATGCCGGTGTAGTTCTCCACCACCCAGGGCGAGGGCAGGCCGAACGGGCTGGTGGACAGCTGCCCGTTGTCCTTGAACCCGCCGATGACCCCGAACGCGATCGGCACCAGCACGAACAGCCCGATCACGGTCACCAGCAGGTAGCGCACCACCGAGAGCAGGGGCGCCGCGCGGGTGGTGGCTGGCTTGGGCCTCATCGGCGCTCCCGCATGGTGGTCACGGCTCCCTCGATGTCACGGCGCATGACCAGTCGCTGGTAGGCCAGCGCGAAGACCATGCTGATCAGGAACATCACGACGCTGATGGCGGTGCCGTAGCCGACCTCGGAACGGGCGTAGCCGTAGTCGAACATGGTGACCGCCATCGTCTCCGAGCCGTGGACCGGCCCGCCCCTGGTGAGCACCCACACCAGGTCGAACAGCTGGATGGTGCCGATGACCGACAGGAACACGCTGATCCGGATGGTCGGCCCGAGCAGGGGCAGGGTGACGTGCCGGAAGACCTGCCACGGCGACGCACCGTCCACAGTGGCCGCCTCGAGCAGCTCAGCCGGGATGGCCTGCCGGCCGGCCAGGTAGAGGATCATGTGGAAGCCGAAGTACTTCCACGTCATCACGAAGAACAGCGAGTACAGCACGGTGTCCGGGTCGGCGAGCCACATGCCGCCGAGCTCCTCGAGCCCGACCAGGCCGAGCAGGTGGTTGGCCAGCCCGCGGTTGGGCGAGAAGACCATGGTGAACAGCACGCCCGCGATCACCTCGGACAGCACGAACGGCGCGAAGAACAGGACCCGGAACACCGACCGGCCGCGGAAGCGCTGGTGGAGCAGCAACGCGATGCCGAGCGCGAGCGGCAGCTGGAGGCCGAGCGTCAGCACGATCAGCACCAGGCCGCGGCGCAGGTCACCGAGGAACACCGGGTCGTCGAACAGCCGGGTGAAGTTGTCCAGGCCGATGAACTCGCTCGGCGGGCCGCCGAGACCGTTCCAGCGGAACGTGCTGGTGTACCCGGCGATCACGATCGGCGCGAGCACCAGCAGGCCGAACAGCACCACCGCCGGCAGCAGGAAGAGCACGATCGTCCACAGCCGACTCCTGGCCGTGGCTCGCCTGTCCACAACCGGTCCGACCCGTCGGCGCACGGGCCGGACCGGTTGGGCGTCAGGCATTCCGTGCGGACTCGGTGACTGCACCGGCGACGTCCGCGGGGGTCATCTCCCCGGCGATCAGTGCGGCGACACTGTCGTTCACGGTCTGCCCGACGGTCGGGGGGTAGGCCTGGTCAAGGTACAGCTGGAATCCCGTTGCCCCGGCCACCGTCTCCGCGACCACGCGCTGGTTCGCGTCGCTGATCGCGTCGTCGGTGCCCACGACCACAGGCAGGACCCCGCCCGTGGACACCGTCTCGCGATGGTTGTCGGCCGACAGCAGGAACCTCAGGAAGTCGACCGCCTCGTCCGGCGCGTCCCGGCCCACCGCGAACCCGCCGCCCCCGCCCATGATGTCGGTCGTCGCGCCCCGGCCGCCATCGACCGAGGGGAACGGGAAGAACGCGACGCCGTCCCCGAGGCCCTTGCCCGACTGCTCACGTTGCTGGGTCGGCGCCCACTGGCCCATGAGCTCCATGGCGGCCTGGCCGTTGCCCATGGTCGCCGCCTGCCCGTCCGGTCCGTCGTAGGCGGCGCCGAGGAAACCGTGCTGGAACGGTTGCAGGTCGACCAGTTCCTTGAGCAGACTCCCGGCGCGGACGAACGCCTCGCCGCTGAAGTCCTTGTCCGCCTCGGCCTGCCTGAGCCCGTCGACGCCCGCGACGCGCATCGCGAGGTAGGTCCAGTAGTAGTGGCCGGGCCACTTGGCGCCGCCGGCGAGCGCGATCGGCGTGATGCCCGCCGACTTGAGTGTCCGCACCGTGTCGAGCAACTCGTCCCAGGTGGCCGGCGGGGCGGCGATGTCCGCCTGCTCGAAGAGGGACTCGTTGTACCAGAAGCCGACCATGCCCATGTCGTAGGGCACGGCGTAGGTCTTCCCGTCGAGTTGGTACGGCTCGAGCGCGGTCGGCACCAGCGTGTCGTGCCACGGCGCGATGTCGGCGGTGATGTCCCTGACCAGCCCGGCCTCGATCTGCTGGCGCAGCACCCCGCCGCCCCACGTCTGGAAGATGTCCGGCGCCTCACCGGACTGGGTCACCGTCGTCAGCCGCGCCTTGAACGCCTCGTTCTCGATCGGCTGGATGTCGAACTCGACACCGGCGTGGTCGCGCTGGTACCGGTCCGCGAGGTCCTGCCAGATGGGCAGCATCGGGTTGACGTTCTGGATGTGCCACCAGCTGATGGCATCGCCGTCCTCGTCGTCGCCGCCGCACGCGGTGAGCGC
Source organism: Actinophytocola sediminis (assembly GCF_054779715.1). Lineage (NCBI taxonomy): Bacteria > Bacillati > Actinomycetota > Actinomycetes > Pseudonocardiales > Pseudonocardiaceae > Actinophytocola > Actinophytocola sediminis. Next base: position 134,211 of record NZ_BAAGXS010000024.1, read on the forward strand.
GACCGCCGCCGCGCCCAGCGTGCCGAGGAACGCCCGGCGCGACAGCGGTGTGCCCGCTGTCATGCCGGCACCGCCTTGTCCAGTAACGCCATGAACGCGCGGGACCACTCCGGCAGGTCCGGCCATCCCCGGCAGGAGACCATGTTGGCGTCCACGACGTCCGGCCCGTCGACGAAGGTGGCGCCCGCCTGTTCCACGTCGGTCCTCAGTGGCGGGAAGGCCGCGGTGGTGCGGCCGCGCAGGAGTCCCAGCGCGGCGGGCACCTGCGGACCGTGGCAGATCGTGCCGACCGGGAGCCCGTGGCTGAAGAAGTGCCGGACGATCCGCGCCACGTCGGGATCGGTACGGATGTACTCCGGCGCGCGCCCGCCCGGGATGACCAGCCCGTCGTAGTCCTTCGGGTCCACGTCGGCGAACGCCAGGTCCACGGGCAGCAGGTGACCGGGTTTCTCGGTGTAGGCGTCACAGTCCGGCTCGAAGTCGTGCACCACCAGCTTCACCGGCCGGGTCGTCAGCGCGGCGACGACCGCCTCGTGTCCGCCTTCGCGCAGGCGGAACACCGGGTACATCGAGTCCAGTTCCTCGGCGGCGTCGCCGGTCAGGATCAGCACACGTGCCATGTCGTCCCTTTCACCTTCGGGGTCAGGAGAATGTCCAGCGCTGGTTGGCGCCGCCGTGGCAGCTCCAGATGATCAGCTGGGTGCCGTTGGCCGACGACCCGCCGTTGGCGTCCAGGCACTTGCCGGAGCCGCTGTTGACCAGCGAGCCGTTCGCCTGCTGGGCCCAGTTCTGGCTCCCGGCGCCGGTGCAGGTGGACAGCTGCACCGCGGCGCCGTCTCCGGTGCCGGCGGCGGTCAGGCACTTTCCCAGCGAGCGCAGGGTGTTCCCGGTGCGGGTCCACTGCTGGTTGGTGCCACCGTTGCAGCTCCACAGCTGGACCCGGGTGCCGTCCGCGGCGCTGCCGCCGGAGACGTCGACGCAGGTGCCGCCCGCACCGGTGATCTGGCCGCCGGTCGGCGTGCCGCCACCGAGCTCCTTGATCCGGATGTTGCGGAAGGAGACGTCGTCGCCGGTGCCGTGGTTCTGGATGCCGATGTGCCCGGAGGTCAGCGAGCGGGCCGGGTCGGTGTTGGTGAAGTCGTTGACCTTGACGCCGTTGAGGTACACCTGCAGGCGCTCGCCCTCCACCAGTGCCTCGAAGGTGTTCCACTCGCCGGGTGGGTTGAGCGCGGCGTCCCTGGCGGCGGTGTCCGGCGCCTGGAAACCGTAGACCGCGCCGGTGGTGCGGTCCGCCGAGTCGGTGGCGTCGATCTGGACCTCGTGGCCCTCGTTCAGGGACGTGTTCGGGTCGGAGCTGGCCGGGAAGCCGAGCAGCACACCGGAGTTGTCGTCGCCGGCCAGCCGCCAGTCCAGCTTCAGCGAGTAGGCGCCGAACTCCTTGGTGCTGTACCAGAACGTGCCCAGCCCGCCGGACGAGCTGAGCGTGGCGTCGCTGTTGGTGAACCCGCCTGGCCCGGCCTGGGACCAGCCGGTGGTGGCGCCGTTGTAGAGGGTGGTGTAGCCGGTCTCCGGCCGGCAGTCCGCGTTCGTCCTGCTCGCCGCGTAGCGGATGCCGCCCAGCACGAGCGACCGGAACGCGGACTCGGAGTAGCTCGCCTGGGTGTGGCCCCCGCCGGTGTAGAACGACCGTCCACCTTGGACTACCTGGCACCAGGTGTGCGGGTGGTCGGCGCCCATCGTGCCGCCGGAGTAGGTGGACTCGTCGAGGGTGGCGAGCACCCTGGCGCTGGACCGGGCGTTGCTGCGGAAGTCGTACCACTCGTCGGTGCGCACCCAGGACGTGCCGAGGTGCTGGGTGGCCTGGTGTGCCCGGTTCTCCACCCGCACGGTCGCCTGCTGGATGGCGGGGTGGGCGGAGAAGTACGCGCCGACCAGCTGCCCGTAGAACGACCAGCCGTACTCGGTGTCGGCGGCCGAGTGGATGCCGACATATCCGCCGCCGCCCCGGATGTAGGACTCGAACGCGCTCTGCTGGGAGTCGTTGAGCACGTCGCCGGTGGTGTTGAGGAACACCACCGTCTCGAACTGGGCGAGGGTCGAGGTGGTGAACCGGGACGAGTCCTCGGTCGCGGTCACCGTGAAGTTGTTGGCCGCGCCAAGATCCCGGATCAGCTGGATGCCGGTGGGGATCGCGTCGTGCCGGAAGCCGGCGGTCTTGGAGAACACCAGCACGTCGTAGGGTTCGTCGGCGGCACTCGCCGACGGGCTCACGCCGACCGTGAGCGCGGCGAGCGCGGCGGCGGTCGCGGCGAGCGCGCGCCGGGTGCGGGATCGGGTCATCTCATCGCCTCCTGGGACGACATCAAGGACGACATCTAGGACAACGTCCATCGTTGGTTGGCGCCGCCGTTGCAGGTCCAGATGATCAGTTGGGTGCCGTCGGCCGAGGTGGCGCCGTACGCGTCGAGGCACTTGCCGCCCGCGGTGCGGATGGTGCCGTCGGACTGCGCGGTCCAGTTCTGGGCCGTGGCGCCGGTGCAGGTGGACAGTTGCACCACGGCGCCGTCCGCGGTGCCGGCCGTGGTCAGGCACTTTCCCAACGCTCGCAGGGTGTTCCCGTCCCGGGTCCACTGCTGGTTGGTGCCACCGTTGCAGGTCCACAGCTGGACCGGGGCGCCGTCGGTGGTGCTGCCGCCGTCGACGTCGACGCACTTGCCGTCGAGGCCGGTGATCCTGCCGGCGGCGCCGCCGGAGGACGCGCCGAAGGTGAAGGCGTCCACATCGAACAGGAAGCCGCTGCCGCCGGTGAACGTGAGGTACACCGTCGACGTGCCGGCCGGCACGTTCGACAGGGTGGTGGTCACCTCGGTGAAGCTGTCCCAGCCGCCGGTGCTCGGCACGGTCACCGAGCCGAGGACGGTGCCGGTCGACGACCCGGTCCGCACCGACAGCGTGCCGCCGGAGGCGCCGGAGGAGACCCGGGCGGCGAACCGGGTCTCGCCGCCGAGCGCGTAGGGCCGGAACGCGATCCAGTCGCCGTTGTGGATGTCGCCGACCGTCCGGCCGCCCTCGGCGGCCGACTTGTCGTACTGCACGGTGCCCGACTGGCTGGTGTGGTGCTCGGCCTGGCGGTGCCGCAGCTGCAACGTGTGCTGGGTGTGGGTGGTCAGCGCCGGCTGGCCGTTCGCGCCGCCGTCGGTGTACTCGGCGTCGAACACCGCGAACAGGTTCGCGGCCGTGTCGTGCTCGCCGTCGACCGGGATCCTTATGCTGCCGGCACATCCGGTGGCCGTGGTGATCAGGTGGCCGTGGTCGTCGTGACCGAGCAGATAGGACAGTTTCACCCGCGAGCAGTCGATCGCGCTGTCCTCGGGGTCGGTCGCGGTGATCGTGTACGGCACGGTGTCGCCGAAGGAGAACAGGGTGCCGTCGGCGGGGGTGGTCAGCGTGACCGTCGGCGCGGTGTTGCCGACCGTGATGGTCACGTTCGCGGTCGCGGTGAGCCCCTGCGGGTCGGTCACCGTGAGCGACGCGGTGCGCTGGCCGTTGCTGGAGTAGGTCTTCGTCGGGTTCGCCGAGGTCGACGTGCTGCCGTCGCCGAAGTTCCACTGGTAGGACAGCGTGCCGCTCTCCGGGTCGGTGGAGCCCGCCGAGGAGAAGTTCACCGTCAGCGGCGCGGTCCCGGATGTCTTGTCGGCGCTCGCCCGCGCGGTCGGCGCCTGGTTGCCCGACGGGTTGTACTCGATGCGATAGAGCGCGGACTCGGAGTTGCCGCTGCCCCAACCGGTACCGTAGTCCAAGACGTACAGTGCGCCGTCCGGACCGAACGCGGTGTCCATGACCTGGGTGCCGCGCCACGGGAAGTCGTTGATCTGCCCCGGCGAGCCGTCGGAGTTCACGTCGACGACCTTCAGCCAGCGCCTGCCGAACTCGGACAGGAAGACGTGCCCGTCCAGCGCGGCGGGGAACTTGACCGTCGAGGGGTTGGCCGCGTCGTAGCGGTAGACCACACCGCCCATCGGCGACTCCGAGCCGCAGCCGAACGCCGAGAACGAGCAGTTGTCGTAGTTGATCCACGCCGCGCGGGCGGCCGGCAGCGTGCTCTGCCCGCTGTTGTTGGGGGAGTTGTTGTTCGGGGCGGCGCAGTTGAACCGGTTGCCGGACGGCCCGGACGGGAACGTGTAGTCCACATAGGTCTCGGCGGTGGTGTTCTTGCCGGTGCAGTACGGCCAGCCGTAGTTGCCGGCCGAGGTGATCCGGTTGAACTCCACCTGCCCGCCTGGTCCCCTGCTGTTGTTCGCGCTGCCCGCGTCCGGCCCGTAGTCGCCGAGGTAGAGCACCCCGGTGGCCTTGTCGACGCCGAACCGGAACGGGTTGCGCAGGCCCATCGCGTAGATCTCCGGCCGGGTGCCGGAGGTGCCCTGCGCGAACAGGTTGCCCGACGGGATCGAGTAAGAGCCGTTGGCGTTCACCTTGATCCGCAACACCTTGCCGCGCAGGTCGTTGGTGTTGCCCGCGCTGCGCTGCGCGTCGTAGGCCGGGTTGCGCCCGGAGCGCTCGTCGATCGGGGTGTAGCCGGCGGAGTCGAACGGGTTGGTGTCGTCGCCGGTGGACAGGTACAGGTTGCCGGCCGCGTCGAAGTCGATGTCGCCGCCGACGTGGCAGCACATGCCCCGGCTGGTCGGCACGTCGAGCACGGTCACCTGGCTCGCGGTGTTCAGCGTGTAGTCGGAGTTGAGGGTGAACCGGGACAACCGGTTCACCCCGTTCCACGCCGAGAAGTCCGAGCCGGACGCCGGCGCGTCACCGCCCGGAGTGGACAGTGGTGGCGCGTAGTACAGGTAGATGAACCGGTTGCTGGCGAAGCCGGGGTCCACCCCGACGCCCTGCAGCCCCTCCTCGTCGTGGGTGTAGACCGACAGGGTGCCGATCACGCTGGTCACGCCGGCCGAGGTGGTCCTGCGCAGCACGCCGTTGCGCGCGGTGTGCACCACCGAGCGGTCCGGCAGTACGGCCATCGACATCGGCTCGCCGACCTCGCCGACGCCGCGCGCCAGCTCGATCTGCTTGAAGTCGTCCGGGTTCACCGGGTGCGCGGCCGCGGGTGCCGCCGAGGTGACCGCGGGGAGGACGACGCTCGCCGCGACCAGCGCGGCCGCCATGGTCAGTCTCAGTCTCATGTGGACACCGGTTTCAGTGGTGGGAGCGTGCGGCGGGGACCGTCCAGCGCTGGTTCGTGCCGCCGTGACAGGTCCAGACGATCAGTTGGGTGCCGTTGGCGGTCGACCCGCCGTTGGCGTCGAGACACTTGCCGGAGTTCGGGTTCAGCAGCGAACCGTTGGACTGCGGCGTCCAGTTCTGCGCCACGCCGCCGGTGCAGGTCCACAGCTGCACGATCGTGCCGTCCGCGGTGCCCGCCCCGTTCACGTCGAGGCACTTGCCGAGCGCCCGCAGCGTCGACCCGCTGCGCGTCCATCGCTGGCTGTCCGCCCCGGTGCAGCTCCACAGCTGGACCTTGGTGCCGTCGGCGGTGCCGCCGCCGTCGACGTCGACACACGAGCCGTTCGCGCCGGTGATCGGTCCGCCACCGTCGCCGCTGCCCGGGGTGCCGACGCCGTCGCCGACGAACGTCAGCGCGTCCAGGTCGTAGGGCGCCGAGGAGCTGGACCGGAACACCACGAACAGCTCGACGGTCCCGGACGGCCTGCTGACGCTGACCGGCGCGAGGTTCGCGTAGTTGTCCCAGCCGCCGGTGCTGCCGACGGTCGCGGTCGCGACCAGTTGCCCGGACGGGGATCCCGCCCGCAGCTCGATCGTGCCGCCAGGCCCGGGGGAGGACACCCGGAACGAGACCTGGTCGATGCCCGTCAGGTTCATCGGGTTGAACGAGATCCAGTCGCCGTTGTCGATGTCCCCGATCCGGCCGCCCGCCTCCGCGCCGGACTGGGACACGACCCGGATGCCCGACGAGTTGGTGAAGTGCTCGGCCTGCCGGTGCTTGGGTTGCAGCAGGACCTGCGCCCGGCCGGTGAGCGCGGGCACCCCCGACGCGCCGTTGTCGGTGTAGACCGCGTCGGCGACGTAGAACAGGTCGGAGTCCGCGCTGTGCCCGCCGTCGCCGTGGGTGGGGATCGTCCCGGCGCAGCCCGGGATCGGGTCGAGCGGGTGGGCGTGCTCGTCGTGTCCCAGCGCCGGTGTGGTGGTCACCCTGGCGCAGTCGATCGTGCCGTCCTCGGGGTCGGTGACCGTCACCGCGTAGGGCACCTCGTCGCCGAAGTCGAACATGCCGCCGTGCGGGGGTGAGGTGAACTGGACGGTCGGCGCGGTGTTGCCCACCGTGACCGGCACGTTGGCCACCCCGGTCCGCCCGTTCGGGTCGGTGATGGTGAGCTGCGCGTTGAACTGGCCGCGCGTGGTGTAGGTGTGCGACGGGTTGGCCGTCGTGGCGGAGGCGCCGTCACCGAAGGTCCACCGGTAGGTGAGCGCGCCGCCTTCCGGGTCGGTGGAGCCCGCGCTGGAGAAGCTCACCGCGAGCGGTGCCTGGCCGGAGGAGGGCGTGCCCGTCGCGCGGGCGACCGGCGCGCGGTCACCGGAGATGTAGTCGATGCGGGACAACGCGGAGTCGGGGTTGTCCCGGCCGAACCCGCTGCCCCATTCCAGCAGGTACAGCGAGCCGTCCGGCCCGAACTTGGCGTCCATGGGCGACCTGAAGGTCAGGTTGGCCAGGAACCTGTTGATTTTCAACAGGTTTCCCGAGCTGTCGAGCCGGAACTCGTGCATGGTGTTGCGGGCCCACTCGCCGAAGAACGGCGTCCCGTCGAAGTACTCGGGGAACTTGGTGGCCGACGGGTTGTCCTCGTCGTAGTGGTACAGGGGGAAGGCCATCGGCGCCTCGCCGCCGCCGCCCATCTCCGGGAACGCGTTGCCGTTGCTGCCGTTGCCGTACCAGACGGTGGCCGGTCGCGCCGATGGCAGCGTGGTGAGCCCGGTGTTGTTGGGGGAGGTGTTGACCGGGGCCGAGCAGTTGAACCGGGAGCCGGACGCGCCGGAGGCGAAGTTGTAGTCGGTGAACGGGATGTTGTTGGCCACGCAGTATGGCCAGCCGTAGTAGCCGGGGGACTTGATCACGTTCCACTCGACGAGCCCGCCCGGGCCCCGGCTCGCGTTGTCCGCGCCGGCGTCCGGGCCGTAGTCGGCGAGGTAGATCGTGCCGTCGGTGTCCACAGTGAACCGGAACGGGTTGCGGAACCCCATCGCGTAGATCTCCGGCCGGGTCAGCGCGGTGCCGGGGGCGAACATGTTGCCGCTGGGCACCGAGTAGGTGCCGTTGGACTCCGGGTGGATCCGCAGGATCTTGCCGCGCAGGTCGTTGGTGTTGGCCGAGGTCTTCTGCGCGTCGAACAGGGCGCGCCCGGACCGCTCGTCGATCGGCGCGTAGCCGCTGGACTCGTGCGGGTTGATGTCGTCGCCGACGCCGACGTAGAGGTTCCCGCCCGGCCCGAACGTGAGGTAGCCGCCGGTGTGCCCCGGCTCGGACTGGCGCGCGGCGGGGATGGTCAGCAGGACCTGCTCGCTGTTCGACACCAGCGAGTCGCCGCTGACCGTGAACCGGGAGACCCGGTTGACCTCCTGCGATCCGGCGGGTGAGTAGTACAGGTAGAGCCAGCCGTTGGTGGCGAAGTCCGGGTCGAGCGCCACCCCGGCCAGGCCGTCCTCGCCGCCGGTGTACACGTTGAGCGTGCCGGCGGTGACGGTGGTCCTGGTGCTCGGCTTGTACAGCTTCAGCGCGCCGCCGTACTGGGTGTAGAAGACCCGGCCGTCCGGCGCGATGTCCAGCGTGCCGGGCGCCACGGTGTTGGCGTCCAACTCGATCCGGTCGTAGCTCGTCCACACGGTCGGGCCGCAGTCGGCCGGCGCGGTGCCCGCCGCGGAGCGCACTCCGCCGAGGACGTGTGTGCGGAACAGCGACTCGGAGTACGCGGCGGACTCGTGTCCCATCGCGGTGGCCCACAGCCGGCCGCCATCGACGTTGCGGCACCAGGAGATCGGGTGATCGGCCCCCATGCCGGACGAGCCGGGGTCGTAGGTCGTCTCGTCTGCGGTGACCAGCACGTGTACGTCGCCGCGGGCGTTGCGGTTGAAGTTGTACCACTCCTCGGTGCGGTTCCACCGGTCCGGCAGGCCCTGTCCGGACGGGTGGGTGTGGTCGGCGACCTTCGCCGTGCCGGCGACGGTGGCCGAGTGCTGGGTCATGGTCATCCCGAGCACCTGGTCCCACCACGGGAACTCGTTCTCGATGTTCATGTCCGTCGCGTTGTGCATCGCGACGATGCCGCCGCCACCGCGCAGGTAGTTCTGGAAGGCCGTGCGCTGCGCCGCGCTCGTCCACACCATGCCGGAGGTCTGGAACATCACCACGACGTCGAAAGTGGACAGTGTGGCGTCGTTGAACACCGCCGAGTCCTCGGTGTGCGTGAGCTGCCAGCCGTTGTCGGCGGCCAGTTGCTGGAACATCGCCACGCCGGCCGGGATGGAGTCGTGCCGATAGCCCACGGTCTTGGTGAACAGCAGTACCTTCTCGCCAGCTGCCGGGGCGGCGGGGGTGGTGGACGCGGTCAGGGTGATCACCAGCAGGGCGCAGGCGAATGCGGCCAGGAGCTTGCCGAGTGCTTGTCGCACGATGGGCCTCCGGAGGCGAGGGAGAGGCGACGGTCACGGGGGAACCGGTTCAGGTCTGCTCGCTCACCTCCATTGGGAGCGCTCCCAGGCCACTGCGCGAGGTCGTCGGCCGGTTTTCGGGGAAGGGGTCGTGACCGTCCGACGGACCGAGATGTTTCGGACTCAGCGGGGACAGCGGGTGTTGCCCGCATCACACCATAGCGGTCTGGCGTCCCTGGTCGTCAAGGGCCGGCCAGGGATGAGTCCGACTCATCCGTGTTGATCATGTGCTCCGGTAACCTTTTCCCGTGGAGGTCACGCCCGATTCGCCGTACCGGCCGGGATACGAGGTGGTCGCCGAGCGGATCCTGGAGCTCATCGCCGAGTCCGGGCTCCGGCCGGGGGACCGGATGCCGACCGAGAAGGAGCTCGCCGCGCGCCTGGAGACCAGCCGGGGCATGGTCCGCGAGGCGGTCAAGATCCTGTCGGCGATCGGCCGGGTCCGGGCGCACAAGGGCCGTGGCCTGTACGTCGCCGACGACGACGGGATGCTGGGTTCCGCGCGGTGGGGCGGGTTCTTCCTGCCGGCCGACCTCGACCACGTCTACATGCTGTTCGAGTTCCGCCGGGTCCAGGAAACCGCCGCGAGCAGGCTCGCCGCGACCAACGCGACCCCGGTCGAACTGCGGGCGGTCGAGGCGGCGGTCGAGGTGTGCCGGCAGGGCTACGAGACGGGATCACCGGCGTTGTTCGAGCGCGGCGACGACGAGTTCCACCTCGCGGTCGCCATCGCGTCGCACAACCAGTTCCTGGTCGCGTCGGTGCGCGAGGCGCGCCGGCTGCAGCGCCAGTCCAGCACCATCGGCCTGCACGGCACGGTCGGTGGGCACGTGGCGGGGGCGGTCGAGGAGCACGCGGCCATCCACCGGGCGATCCGCGACGGGAACCCCGACGAGGCGGCCGCGGCCGCCGGTACGCACCTGGACAACACCCTCGAGGACTACCGGCAGGAGATCCAACGCCGCCTGTTCGGCTGAGGCCTGCGCCGAGTTAGCGTTAACATTCTTGCTCCCTACCGTTGACCGGGGGATGCGCTCGGTGCTTTCATGTGAACTGCGAGTTAGCGGTCTGAGCTACGGTTCACTCGGCTGACAGCGCCGCCAAGCGGCGCCAGTGGTTCGTGTTTGCGCTAACACCTCTCGTCGATTCGAACTGAGGAGCGCGCTGGACATGGTCTTGCGGACAAGCAGGTCCGGTCGGCTGACCGGCATGGCGACGCTGCTGGTGGCGCTCCTGGTGAGCACCGTGATGATGGCGGTGAACCCGACGCCGAGCGCGGCGGCCACCGTGGACACCAGCGCGTGGTACGTACTGGTGAACCGCAACAGTGGCAAGGCGCTGGACGTCTACGACCTCGCCACGACCGACGGCGCGCGGATCACGCAGTGGGCCCGCAACGACGGCGCGAACCAACAGTGGCAGTTCGTCGACTCCGGCGACGGCTACTACCGGCTGAAGTCCCGCCACTCGGGCAAGGTGCTCGACGTGCACAACTTCTCCACCGCCGACGGCGGTGCGATCGTGCAGTGGGCCGACGGAAACGGGACCAACCAGCAGTTCCGGCTGGCCGACTCCGACAGCGACCACGTCCGGCTGGTCAACCGCAACAGCGGCAAGGTCGTCGAGGTGCAGAACGCGTCCACTTCGGACGGTGCGAACATCGTGCAGTACAGCGACTGGGGTGGCACGAACCAGCAGTGGCAGCTCGTCCGGGTGGACGGCGGCCAGCAGCCGGACGACCAGTTCACCAACCCGGTGGTGTGGCAGGACTTCGCCGACGTCGAGGTGATCAGGGTCGGGGAGACCTACTACATGACCGCGTCGACCATGCACTACTCGCCTGGCGCGCCGATCCTGCGGTCCTACGACCTGGTCAACTGGGAGTTCGCCGGCCATTCGGTGCCGTCGCTGGACTTCGGCACGAAGTACGACCTCAGCAACGGGCAGCGCGCGTACGTCAAGGGGATCTGGGCGTCGACGCTCGCCTACCGGCCGAGCAACAGCACCTACTACTGGGCGGGCTGCATCGAGTTCAACGACACGTTCATCTACACCGCGTCCGGTGTGGAGGGTCCGTGGAACCGGCACGCCCAGATCGACAACTGCTACTACGACGCGGGCATGCTGATCGACGACAACGACACCATGTACGTCGCCTACGGCAACACCACGATCAGCGTGGCCCAGCTGTCCGCGGACGGCCGCAGCCAGGTCCGTGCGCAGCAGGTCTTCCAGACCCCGTCGAACATCGGGACCCTTGAGGGCGCCCGGTTCTACAAGCGCAACGGCAGCTACTACATCTGGCTGACCCGCCCGGCTAACGGCCAGTACGTGCTCAAGTCGGACAACGGCCCGTTCGGCCCGTACACCGTGCGCCAGGTCCTGCTCGACCTGCCCGGCCCGATCAGCGGCGGTGGCGTGCCGCACCAGGGTGGGCTCGTCCAGCTGCCCAACGGCTCCTGGTACTACATGGCCTTCGTCGACGCCTACCCCGGCGGCCGGGTGCCCGCGCTCGCGCCGATCACCTGGACCTCCGACGGCTGGCCGGTGTTGCAGACGGTCAACGGCCGGTGGGGCGTGAACTACCCGACGCCGCTGCCGACCGTGCCGGTGAAACCACTCACCGGTACCGACACCTTCGCCGGCACCACGCTCGGCCCGCAGTACGAGTGGAACCACGACCCCGACACCAGCAGGTTCTCGGTGAACAACGGCCTGACCCTGCAGACGGCGACGGTCACCGGCGACCTGTACGCGGCCCGCAACACGCTCACCCACCGCATCCAGGGCCCCACCTCCACCGCGACCATCGAGCTGGAGCACGGCGCGATGCGTGACGGCGACCGGTCCGGGCTGGCGATGCTGCGCCAGTCCTCGGCGTGGGTCGGCGTCAAACGGGACAACGGGGTCACCCGGGTGGTCATGACCAACGGGCTCACCATGGACGGCAACTGGAACACCACGAGCACCGGCGCCGAGGTGGCCAGCGCGGCGATCACCGGCAGCCGGATCTGGCTGCGGGTCAACGCCGACATCCGGCCGGGCTCCGGCCGGCAGGCGAGGTTCTCCTACAGCACCGACGGCACCACCTTCACCTCGCTGGGCAACGCGCTGACGCTGAACAACGCCTGGCAGTTCTTCATGGGCTACCGCTTCGGGATCTTCAACCACGCGACGCAGTCCCTCGGTGGCGCGGTGACCGTGCGCCGCTTCGACCTCACCACCCCGTAGCGGTCACCCCCTTATATGACATTTGTCTTGACGAGCGCTGTGTGAAACACACATCATGTCCCCGTGCCACGGATTTCGGAGGCGGACATGGGCAAGCGTGGACCGGGAAGATGGGCCGGCGTCGTGCTGGCGGTGCTGGCGACCCTCACGGTCACCACCCCCGTGGTCGCCGCGGCGGGCCGGGACACCACGCCGTGCCTGGAGAGCTCGCCCGCGCGGCCGACCTGCGTGGCGGGCCAGCTGCCGGACGGCACGCCCTACCAGTTCGCCACGCCCAGCCGGTGGAACGGCACGGTGCTGGTCGAGCTGGACTTCGCCGCGGGCGGGCTGACCTCCCCGCTGACCGCGAGCCTGCTCGAGCGCGGCTACGCCGTCGGCGGCACCACCAGGACGGTCACCGGCTGGCACATCACGGCCGCGATCGACAACCAGGCCGCCGCGCTCGCGCGCTTCGAGGCCGCCTACGGCCGGGCGCGGTGGGCGATCGCGCAGGGCCGGTCGATGGGCGGGTTCGTCGCCGCCGGCACCGCGCAGGTGTACCCCGACCGGTTCGACGCCGCGGCGCCGATGTGCGGCGGGCTGGGCGGCTCGGTCGGCCAGTGGAACCAGAAGCTCGACACGGTCTTCACACTGAGGACCCTGCTGTTCGCCGACTCCGCGCTGCCGGTCACCGGGATCCCGGCCGACGTCCCGGGTGCCCAGCGGCAGTGGATCGACGCGTTGTCCGGCGCCCAGGCCACCCCGGCCGGGCGCGCGCGGATCGCGCTGGCCTCGGCCATCGGCCAGCTGCCGAGCTGGGGTGTGGCCGGGGACGGGACCACCCCGCCGCCGCCGGCCGACCACGACGCCGAGGGGATCGAGCACGGCATGTTCAACGCGCTGGCCGGCGGGCCGCTGCCCTACATCGGGCAGGCGATGAGCAGCAGGCGGGCCATCGAGCAGCTCGCGGGCGGCAACCCGTCGTGGAACACCGGCGTCGACTACGCGCGCCAGCTCACGCAGGCCGACCCGCACCAGCGCGCCGCGGTCCGGCGGCTCTACGCGAGCGCCGGGCTCGACCTGGGCGCGGACCTGCGCCGTCTGGCCGCCGCGCCGCGGGTCGCGGCCGACCCGGCCGCGGTGTCCTACCTGGCCGAGGGGATCGTGTTCACCGGCCGCCTGCGCGTCCCGGTGCTCACGGTCAACGCGATCGGCGACCAGATCTCCACGGTGGCCCAGCAGTCCGCCTACGGACGGCTGCCCGGTGCCGGCGCGCTGTTGCGCCAGACCTACGTGCGCACCGCGGGGCACTGCACGTTCACCGTGGGGGAGCAGGTCGCGGCCATCGGGAAGCTGGCCGACCGGCTGGCGACCGGGCACTGGCCCGACGTCTCGCCGCGCGCCATGAACGTGGCCGCCGGTGACGGCCGCTACCTCGGCTACGTCCCGCCCCGCTTCAACCGCCCGTACCCGGCCCGCTGAGCGACTGACGTGGCCGATCAGTGGCCCTTGACACACCCCGCGACTAACGTTAGACACTATTCCTCGCGGCCGTAACTAAAACGTCCGTCTATCAACCGCAGGAGCATCGATGCTCAAGTCCCGGGTAACCCTCCTCGCGTCGCTCGCCGCCGTGACGTTGACGATGACCGCGTGCGGCGGCTCGGCCGGCACCGACGCACCCGCACCCGCGCCCGACCCGGCGAGCAGTCCGCTGCACGCCAAGCTTCCCCAGCAGTTCAAGGACTCCGGGGTGATCCGGTTCGCCGGCGACTCGCACCCGCCCTACCGGATCGTCGGCGCGGACGGCAAGACCGTCACCGGGATCGACCACGAGGTGCAGCAGGCACTCGGGGCCGCCCTCGGCGTCCGCACCGAGATCACCATCGTCCCCGGCCTCCCCGCGGCGCTCTCGGGCATGCTGTCCGGCCGCTACGACGGGTTCAACGGGCCGGTGAAGGACACCGCCGAGCGCGAGGAGAAGTTCGACGCGATCGTCTGGATGGTCACCAGGACCGCCTACCTCATCCCGAAGTCGGGGTCCGCCGACATCGAGTCCAGTGCCGACCTGTGTGGCAAGCGGGTCGCCGGGGTGGAGGGCAGCATCGTGGCCGACCAGGCGGTGCGCCTGTCGGACTGGTGCGCTGACCAGGGCAAGGAGGCCGTGGAGTTCATCGGCCTCGCCGACACCAACGGGACCATCCTCGCCGCGAAGTCCGGCCGCGCGGACGTGGTCGGCATGACCGAGAGCGCCGCCCTCGACGCGATGGCCGCCGCCAAGGACGAGTTCACCTACGTGACCCAGACCGACGAGCAGGGCGCGGGGGTGGACCAGCTGGCGATGCTGGTGCCGAAGAAGGACGGCCTCGGCCCGGTCATGCTCGAGGCGTTCCAGGAGATTTTCGCCAACGGCGAGTACGACAAGATCATGAAGAAGTACGGCCTGGAGAAGGTCGCGGTGGACGAGCCGAAGCTCAATACGGCGGGTGAGCGGTGACCACGGTCCTCGACCGCCCGGCCGAGGTAGACGTCGCCACGGCCCGGCACCGCCCCCGCCCGCTGCGCTGGTTGGGCGGCGCCGTGCTGGTCCTGCTCGCCGCGCAGGTCGGGTGGTTCCTGACGCACAACGACCAGCTGGAGTGGTCGGTCGTGGCCGACTACCTGTTCGACGCCAACGTGCTGGCCGGGCTCGGCACCTCGGTGCTGCTGACGGTCGTCGCGATGGCCGGCGGCTCGGTGCTCGGGGTGCTGCTGGCCATGGGGCAGTCCGCCGGCTTCGCGCCGGTGCGCTGGGTCTGCGCGCTCTACGTCGGACTGTTCCGCGGCATCCCGCCGCTGGTGCAGCTGCTGTTCTGGTTCAACCTCGCCTACCTGCTGCCCAAGCTGTCGGTCGGCATCCCGTTCGGGCCGGAGTTCGGCTCGTGGCCGACCAACGACGTGATCACCCCGCTCACCGCGGCGCTCATCGGGCTGACGCTGCACGAGTCCGCGTACATGGCCGAGATCATCAGGGCCGGCATCCTGTCGGTGGACGGCGGGCAGCGCGACGCGGCCATGGCGATGGGCTTCACCGGCGACCAGGCGTTCTTCCGGGTCGTGCTGCCGCAGGCGATGCGGGTGATCATCCCGCCGAGCGGCAGCCAGTTCATCAGCCTGCTCAAGGGCACGTCGCTGGTGAGCGTGATCGCCATGACCGACCTGCTGCACGCGGTGCAGTCGGTGTACAACCAGACCTACCAGATCGTGCCGCTGCTGATCGTGGCATGTTTCTGGTATCTCGTCGTGGTCACCGCGCTGTCCTTCGGCCAGCAGCGCCTCGAGCGGCGCTTCGGCCGGGGCACCGCGGTGGGCAGGGGGCTCCTGTGAGTGATGACCCGGTGCTGAGCATGCGCGACGTCCGGCGCAGCTTCGGTGCGCACGCCGCGCTCGACGGGGTGAGCCTGGATGTGGCCGAGGGCGAGGTGGTCGCGGTCATCGGCCCGTCCGGGTCCGGGAAGTCCACGCTGGTCCGATGTGTGCACCAGCTGGAGCCGATCGACAGCGGCGCCATGTACCTCGACGGCGAGCTGCTCGGGTTCGCGCGCGACGGCGCTGCGCTGCGCCCGCTGCGGCCCCGGCAGGTCGCCGCGCAGCGGCGCCGGATGGGCATGGTGTTCCAGCAGTTCCAGCTCTTTCCCCATTGGACGGTGCTGCGCAACATCACCGAGGCACAGGTGCGGGTGCACGGCCGCAGCCGCGAACAGGCGCGGGACCGGGCGATGGAGCTGCTGGGCAAGGTCGGGCTGACCGAGAAGGCCGACGCCCACCCCCGGCAGCTCTCCGGCGGCCAGCAGCAGCGGGTCGCGATCGCGCGGGCACTGGCCACCCGGCCGCGGATCATGCTGCTCGACGAGCCGACCAGCGCGCTGGATCCGGAACTGGTGGACGAGGTGCTCACCGTCGTGCGCGACCTGGCCGCCGCCGGCATGACGATGGTGATCGTCACCCACGAGATCGCCTTCGCCCGCGAGGTCGCCGACCGCTTCGTGTTCATGGACCGCGGCCGGATCGTCGAGCAGGGCCCGGTCGCCGGGGTGCTCGGTGAGTCCACATCGGACCGGCTGCGCGCGTTCCTTTCCCGCTACACCCAGCAGCTCGCCGCCACGCCAGGAGGGACCGAACAGCATGCCTGAACCGGTGACCATGCTGGCGGTCGGCGACCTGGTGCTCGACGAGCCGGACCCGGCGTCGTTCCTCGCCCCGGCCCGCCCGGCGCTGGCCTGCGGTGACGTGGTGCTCGGGCACGTCGAGGTCCCGCACAGCACCGCGGACATCCAGATCAGCACCGACATCCCGGCGCCACCGGCCGACCCGGCCGCCCTGCACGCCCTCGCGCAGGCCGGTTTCCACGCCGTGACCCTCGCCGGGAACCACGTCTACGACGTGGGCGAGGTCGGCGTCGCCGACACGATCGCGCACGCGCGCGCGGCCGGGCTCGTGACGGCGGGCGCGGGCCAGAACCTCGACGCCGCCAGGGAACCGGCCGTGCTGGAGCGCGCCGGGCTGCGGATCGGGGTGCTGAGCTACAACTGCGTCGGCCCGCGCGAGTCCTGGGCGACCTCCCGCAAGGCGGGGTGCGCGTATGTCCGCGTGCTCACCCACTACGAGCTGGACCACGCGACGCCCGGCGGCCCGCCCAGCGTCTACACCTTCGCCGACCCGGCGAGCCTGTCCGCGATGGCCGAGGACATCGCCGCGCTCGCCGAGCGCGTGGACATCGTGGCGGTGTCGATGCACAAGGGGGTCGGGCACACGCCCGCGGTGCTCGCGATGTACGAGCGGCCGGTCGCGCACGCGGCGGTCGACGCGGGCGCGCACGTGGTGTTCGGCCACCACGCGCACATCATGCGCGGTGTCGAGGTCTACCGCGGCCGGCCGATCTTCCACGGCCTCGGCAACTTCGTCACCGTCACGCACGCGCTCACCCCGACCGGCAACGACAGCGCGGAGCGGGCCGCGTGGGCGCGCAAGCGGGTCGAGCTGTACGGCTTCGCCCCTGATCCGGCGATGCCGTACTACCCGTTTCACCCGGAGAGCAGGAACACGGTCATCGCGGTGTGCCGGTTCGGCGCCAATGGAATCGTCTCCGCCGGGTTCGTGCCGTGCTGGATCGACGACGCCGGCCGGCCGACCCCGCTGTCGCGAGTGGACGGTGAAGCGGTCGCCGACTACGTCGCCAGGATCGGGGTGGCCGCGGGCCTGGACACCGCGTTCGCCTGGGACGGCGACGAGATCGTGTTTCCCGGTGTCGGCCGCGTGGACTGAGCGGTCAGCCGGCGAAGTCGCTGCCGTGCCCGCTCACCAGCGCCGCCAGCTCCTCGTCGAACCGGCCGACCACCTGCCGCACCCGCTGCTCGGCGAGCCAGGCCAACTCGTCGTACAGCTCGGTGAACAACGCCCGCGCCCTGGCCCGTGGCCACGGCCGGGGCAGCAGCGCGGCGGGCAGTTCCGGGTCCAGGCCGGGGAAGCGGCGCCAGGCGTCCATCAGCGCGGTGCGCACCACCAGCGCCTCGGCCGTGCCGATCCGTCCGGCCCGCAGCCGCGTACGCACCGACTCGTACTCCTCGATCAGCGCGCGGTAGCGGTCGCCCAACGCGTCCAGGCCCCACGCGGTGATCGGGTGGCCGCCGTCGGGGCTGCCATCGACCACTTCGGACCGCAGCACGGTCGCGGTGTCGATGGTCAGCTCCGCCAGCACGGCGGTGATCTCGGCGACCCGCTCGTGCGGGGAGACCCAGACACCGTCGAACAGCGAGGCGAAGCCGAGCCAGCTCAACCGGGTGCGCAGCGTGTGCCGCAGGTCGCGCTGGTCCTCCGGGACGGAGAACACCGCGACCGTCCACTGTCCCGACCACGGTTCCTCGGCCGCGCCGAACGAGGTGATGTGCCGCAGGCCCTCGGCCAGCACGGTCGCCGCGTGCTCGCTCAGCGCGTAGGCCGTGTGCCGCCCGGTGCGCGACAGCTCCAGGAGACCTCGGCGGGACAGTCTGCTCAACGCCGCTCTGGCGCTGATCTCGGTGATGCCGAACTCGCCGAGCAGCGCGACGAGGGCCGCGGAGGGCAGCGGCGCCCGCTGGCCGTACCAGTAGTCGCCGAGCAGGGTCAGCAGCAGGTGCTGAGGGCTGCCGCCGGACTGCATCCTCGGCAGGTCGAGCTCGGCCCGCGCAGTCGGGTCCTGGGGGGCGGCGGTCATGGGATTACAGTACAGTTTGTCGTTCGCCCGACCATACGAACGCCTGATGTTCTGTGACGCGATCCTCAGGTTGTGGGCAAGGGTCCGGACAAACCGCCACCATCTTCGTATTTCAGTGGCCGTTGCCTCCCGCAAAGCATGACAGTCGTCTTGACGAGTGTTCTGGTAATAGCAATACTTATCGGGTGAACCTCGGTCCTCTCCTGCACCCGCGCGGCATCGCCGTCGTCGGCGCGAGCGACTCGCCGGGCAAGGCCGGGTACGCGCTGACGCGCACCCTCGACGGCTTCGCCGGCCCCCTGTACCCGGTCAACCCGGCGGGCGGCACGATCGCGGGCAGACCGGCCTTCCCGACGGTCACCGCCATCGGCGCGCCGGTCGACCTCGCCGTGCTCGCCGTCCCGCCCCACGTCGTGCCCGGGGTGCTCGCCGACTGTGGCAAGGCCGGGGTGCCGGCCGTCATTGTGTGCGCCGGCGGGTTCGCCGAGGCGGGTGCGGCCGGCGCGGCGCTGCAGGACGCGGTCGCCGCCGTCGCGCGGGAACACGGCATCCGGCTGCTCGGCCCCAACACCTCCGGGTACCTGAACCCGGCGGACGGGGTCTTCGCGACCTTCGTGCCCGGCGTCGCCGAGGTGCCGCCGGGACCGGCCGCGATCGTCGCGCAGAGCGGCGGGGTCAACCTCGCGCTGTGCTTCCTGGCCGCGGCCGAGGGGCTCGGCGTGCGCATCGGGATCGGCCTTGGCAACGCGGTCGACGTCGGCTTCGCCGACGTGCTCGACCACCTCGCCGCCGACGACGCGACCTCGGTGATCGGCCTGCACGTCGAAGGTGTCGCCGACGGGCGGGCGCTGGTCGACGCGGTGGCCGGGGCCGCGGCGCGCAAACCGGTGGTCGCGCTCAAGGTCGGCCGGACCGACGTCGGCGACTTCGCCCGTTCGCACACCGGCGCCATCACCGGGCCCTACGCCCTGACCAGGGCGGCGCTCACGCAGGCCGGCGCGGTCGTGGTCGAGGACCCCACGGAGCTGATCGACGCGCTGCGCGCGCTCGCCGCCGGCCGCCTGCCCGCCACCGAGCGGCCCGGGGTCGGCGTGCTGACCGGGCAGGCGGGGCCGGGCCTGATCATCGCCGACACGCTGGCCGCCGCCGGGGTGCGGGTGCCGGCGCTGTCGGCGGCCACCCGCGCGCGCGTCGGCACCCTGTTGCCCCCGCTGACCTACCAGGACAACCCGGTCGACACCGGCAGGCCGGGCGAGACCTTCGCCGACGTCGCGGCCGCGATCGCGGCCGACCAGGAGATCGACGCGCTCGCCGTCTACGCGCTCGACGAGCCGGACGCCCTCGACCTCGCGGCCACCGTGCGCGCCGCTGGCGGCGCCGTCCCGGTGCTTGTCGGCAGTGGCGGGTCGACCGCCGTGCTCGACCGCCGGCAGGCCGGGCTGGCCGGGCCGCTGTTCCGGTCACCCGACCGGCTCGCCCGCGCCACGGC